>JAGQGA010000087.1:0-7092 GCA_020432595.1 Anaerolineales bacterium
AGGTTAGAGGCTGGCTATCGCAAAACCTATATGCCATAGATACAAAGGAAGGTACAGAAAAGACACGCTTGCTAGGGTTGTTACTATTCATAGACCCTAAATGTATCTATGGTCTATGGAGGCGGGGCGTGCTGTAGCATATACTAAGGGTATGTAACGGAAGCAAGCTGTTTGGTGCAATTGACCAAATGGCTTAGAGCAACTCCTTTATCCAGGTGCCAAGTGCGTATGCGCTTGGTGCCTCCTTTTTGTTTCTATAGGCAGTGAAAGGAAAAATGACGACAAAAGAGAAAAAACCAAAGGTCAAAACGGCCGTTTCTCCCGGTATGGGAGCTATTTTGCACAAAGGTGGTGTCACCTTCCGCGTTTGGGCACCCCATGCTGAGAAAGTGTGGGTAACTGGCAGCTTTAATGACTGGTCAGAAACACAACATGTGCTAAAGCATGAAGGTGATGGGTATTGGGCAGGCACGATCACCAACGTTAAAGCAAGAGATGAATACAAATACGTGTTGCAAACTGGGCAGGATAAGCTGTGGCGCAACGACCCCTATGCCCGCGAATTAACCAGCTCGGTTGGCAACAGCATTGTCTGTGATTTGGACTTTGCCTGGGACGAAACCATTGCATTTGAAATACCAGCCTGGAATGAGCTGGTGATTTATGAAATGCACGTAGGCACCTTTAACGACAACAACCCCAATGATGGGAAACCAGGCAATTTTATGCTGGCGGCCAAAAAGCTGCCCTATTTGCGCGAATTGGGCGTTAACGCCGTGCAGATTATGCCGCCGATGGAGTTTCCGGGTGGTATTTCCTGGGGCTATAACCCATCCTATCCGTTTGCCATTGAAAAAGATTACGGTGGCGTGGGGGCCTTTAAGATGTTTGTGCAAGCTGCCCATGCCCACGGCATTGCGGTGCTGGTGGATGTGGTTTACAACCATTTTGGCCCCGGCGATCTTGATTTATGGCGTTTTGACGGCTGGAGCGAGAATGGTGGGGGTGGGATTTATTTTTACAACGATGAGCGGGCGAACACACCGTGGGGAGATACGCGGCCAGATTATGGACGAACGGCCGTTCGCCAATACCTGCGCGACAATACCCTGATGTGGCTTGATGAATACCGTGTAGACGGCTTGCGCTGGGATGCCACCGCCTTTATTCGCAACATCTACGGCCATAACAACAGCCCCGCTACCGACTTACCCGACGGCTGGAGCCTGATGCAGTGGATCAACGACGAAATTGATGCCCGGTCGCAGGCCAAAATTACAATTGCTGAAGATTTGCAGGGGAATGAATGGATAACCAAAGACACAGGGGCTGGCGGTGCGGGGTTTAGCAGTCAGTGGGACAGCAATTTTGTCCACCCGGTGCGGACAGCATTGGTGGCGCAGGATGATGCGTTTCGTGATTTAACGGCCGTTGCCCACGCCCTCGACCCTCACTATGGTGACGACATCTTCCATCGCGTCATCTACACCGAATCCCACGACGAAGTTGCCAACGGCAAAGCCCGCATTCCCGAAGAGATTTGGCCCGGTCAGCATGATAGCTGGTTCTCCAAGAAACGCTCTACCCTTGGTGCTGCCCTTGTTTTCACCGCGCCCGGCATCCCCATGATTTTCCAAGGGCAAGAGCTGTTGGCCGGAGCCTGGTTTGACGACAACAGTCCCCTCGATTGGCAAGCGGCTTGTGAGCAATCGGGCATTGCTTGGCTTTACCAGCGTCTTATACACCTGCGCCGCAACGCCGAGGGCAATACGGCCGGCTTGCTGGGGCAGCACCTTGCCATTACCCATCTGAACAACGAGGCCAAACTGCTGGCATATCATCGCTGGGCGGGGGAAGGGGGGGCTGGCAACAGCGTCATGGTTGTTTTGAACTTTGCCAACCACACCATCACCGATTATACCATTGGCTTTCCCCAAGCGGGTCTGTGGCAACTTCGCTTTGACAGCCATGCCTCTGTATACGATCCTGCCTTTGAAGGGCAGGTAAGTGGTGATGTGCAAGCGGCTGATGGTGAATATGATGGGCTGCCGGCGAATGGCACTATCCAAATTGCGCCTTATAGTGCGCTTATTTTGTCCCAATAACGCAAAAAGGTGGTAGACGTTGCACATACAACATCTACCGCCTTTTTATTTTCCGATGTGACGTTTGCCAGTTTAGTCGCCGCTGTTATTTAGCCACAAGCCCACGACAATGCCAACTAATAATGTTGCCGCTATGGTTAACCACCGACGCTGTGTTACGGTTTCATCAACGGCCGTTACTGCTTGCCGGGTGCTGGTTTGCAACTGGTCGCCCAAAGCATACAGATCATTCAGACGGGTGTTAATCTCATTTTCGGCCGTTTGGCGACTGTAGCCATATTTTTCTTGTAACAAACCCAAAAACTGATCATAACGCCCCTGCACCTTTTTTAAATCATCATCGGTCAGGTCACCCCACTGTTTCTTGATCGTGCCCCGCATTTGTTTCCATTTACCGTCAAAAACATCTTGATTTATGCCTAAATTCATTTTTTATCTCCTTATTGCTTGCTTGTCGGCGCATACACAAACCAACTGCTGTGTATGCACCGGTATTGTTGGTTTCTTGTAAGCAGTGTACCGGCATTAGTCGGTAGAACTCTATAGATAGGGGGTATAGAAAGTAGATATAGATAGGATGGGCCACCGGGAGATATATATCGCAGTGAAGTTCTAAATGTACCCCTGGTACATAGAGTTTAGGTAAGCAATCGCGTAAAGTATTGGCATAAGCGAGGTAGCGGAAACGTTGCCAGCAATAAATTAATAAGGAGTAATGAACATGAACACAGATATTTTGCAGGGACAATGGAAGCAGTTGAAAGGTAAAGTACAGCAAAAATGGGGTGAGTTGACCAATGATGAATTGGATCGTATTGAGGGCAAGCGGGAAGAGCTGATTGGTTTGGTTCAGGAAAAATACGGCCGTTCTCGTGAGGATGTTGAAGCAGAGGTTAATGACTTCTTGGCAAACTTTGCTGACTATTAATGGCGGCTTTGTGAAACATGATGGGGGTAGCCAGCCACATCAATTAGTAAAAAACAAAATTATTTGGAGGATTGAGAAATGATTAACTTTATTTTATGGATTATTTTTGGGGCTTTAGCCGGCTGGATTGCCAGCCAAATTATGCATCGTGATGCCCAGATGGGGGCACTTGCCAACATCGTTGTCGGCATTATTGGTGCCTTCCTTGGCGGCTTTCTGATGAACACCGTTGGTATCTCTGGCACAACTGGCTTTAACATTTGGAGCCTGCTGGTGGCTATTTTTGGAGCAGTTGTGCTGCTCTTTGTGCTGGGCAAGCTCAAAGTTGTATAATTGCCACAAGATTGACGCTGAACAATTAACTTGTGTAGCCTGGACTTTTGTCTGGGCTACCTGTATATAAATCAATGGCAAAGTTGCCGACCTCGTCTCAACTACCCAACCTATCCACTAAACAAATTGTGCAGGCTGCCCTTCTCATTGTCGGGATTGTGGCGGCCTTTCTTTTTATTTTTCGCTTTTATCAACTGGCACTGATTTTGTTTACGGCCGTTATTTTAGGAACCGCATTTCGGCCGGCCGCCACTCGCTTGTCACAGCTTGGGTTGCCCGAAGCAGGTAGCCTGGTTCTCATTTATGGCGCAGTCATAGGAATATTGGGCAGTTTTTTATGGCTTGGAACGCCGATCATTGCCCAACAGGCTTCAACCATGACTGTTACGGCTGAAGAACTGTATCGGGAAGCTTATGCCGGAATACAGGGGCGCGATAACCGTCTGCTGCGGCGGCTGGGGCAACAATTGCCTGCAACATTGCTGAACCAAACGGCCGTTATTTCCCCAACAGAACAAACGACCCCCATAGACGAGCCAGCGAACGCCACAGCTCCCTTGATAGACATCTTGGCCGTCGTTTCCCGTCTTAGCAAATGGCTGGTCTGGATGATGGCAACCTTGATCATTGCCGCCTACTGGACGCTGGACGGAGAGCGGGTAAAACGGGGGCTGTTTTTGCTGCTGCCCAATCATTATCGGCAGACCGGGCGGGATGTTTTAACGGCCGTTGAAGAGAAAGTTGGCAACTATGTCATCGGTCAAGGGTTGCTCTGCCTCTCCATTGCCATCCTGGCCTTTATTGCCTATCTGCTCATTGGGTTGCCCTATGCCCTTCTCCTGGCACTTTTCGCCGGGCTAATGGAAGCCGTGCCCATGGTCGGCCCCGCCTTGGGTGCTGTCCCAGCCATCATCATCGCCCTTTCCATTTCCCCCACCACTGCACTATGGGTTGTGGTTGCCACCGCCATCATGCAGCAGCTTGAGAACAGCATCTTGTTCCCACGCATCATGAATCGTGCCGTTGGCGTTAGCCCCTTGGTGGCACTGCTGGCTTTTGTCGGCTTTAGCTCGCTCTTTGGCGTGGCCGGAGCCATTTTGTCGGTGCCATTAACGGCCGTTTTGCAACTGCTCATCAACCGTTTTGTGCTGGTCAACGAAGCCACAACCGATAATTTAGATGGCGCACGAGACAAGGCCGGCTTATTGCGCTATGAAACACGAGCCTTGGTGCAGGATGTCCGCAGCCAAATCCGTAAAAAGAGCGACGTTGCCACCGCTTCTAGTGACCAGATCGAAGATTCGATTGAGGCTATTGCCCTCGACCTAGACAGCATTTTGGCACAATATGGCACACAGCCAGAGAGCGGAATACGATGAACCGATTAGCAAAATACACCTTTATCTTTCTCACCACGCTGGTCGCACTTTTTCTGGCGTGGCAGTTTCGCTGGGCACTGCTGCTGTTTGTGCTGTCACTCTTTGTTGCCGCAGCGGTACGCCCCTACATTGCCTGGCTGGTAAAGCACAGCGTGCCAGCGAATTTAGCGCAAATTTTGGTTTATTTGCTTGGGCTGGGTGGCATTGTGGGGGGACTGTATGTGGTCAGCGGCTTGCTGCTGGCCGATCTGCAAAAGCTGAGCAACTGGGGAACGGTGCAGTATGAAGCCACCGCTGTGATGTGGGCTGAGGGGGATATGTGGCAGCGAGCCGTGGTTGAGCGGCTACCGCCTCCGGCACACCTGTATGAAACCATTGCTGGCACGCAGGGTGAGTTATTTGTACAGTCGGTTTTTGGTGCGGCACAAACGGCCGTTAACCTCGTTACAGGGCTACTGCTCATGACCACGATGAGCATCTACTGGAGCAGCGACCAGAGCAGCTTTGAACGGCTGTGGCTTTCACTGCTGGCACCGGCACAGCGAGCGCAGGCGCGGCGAGGGTGGCGAAGCATTGAGGAAGAGATCGGCAGCTATTTGCGGAGTGAATTTATTCAGGGAATAGCAGCTGTGCTGCTGTTGGGAATCGGCTATTGGGCATTGGGGCTTTCTTTCCCGGTGCTGCTGGCACTGTTGGGTGGGCTAGCGTGGCTGGTGCCGCTGGTGGGCGGTTTGCTGATTGCCGTACCAGTGCTGTTGGCGGGTCTGTTGACGGGATGGCCGCTGGCATTGATGGCCGTTAGTTACACCCTCCTCATCCTCGCCTTTTTGGAATTTGTGGTCGAGCCACGCCTGTTTCGCCGCCGCCGCTACAATCCAATGTTGATTATCCTCACCATGGTTCCGTTGGTAGATGTGTTGGGGCTAAGTGGCTTTGTTTTGGCACCGCCGCTGGCGGTCATGATTCAGCTTATCTGGAAGCAATGGTTTCAATATTATTTACAGCAGCCACGGGAAACGGCCGTTCAGCTTGAAACGCTGGAACAACGCTACCAGGATGTTTTCTCCATTTTTGCCAACCCCCTGGGCGACCCCTACCCCCCCGAAATTGCCAACATTTTGCAGCGGCTGCATCAACTGATTCAGCAGGCCCGAGAACTGCCGCAGCAAAAAGCTGCTTCAGATCAGCCAAGTTAATCTGCAACCCGCAAATCAATAAAAGCATCCATCTTGCCAAAGATGGTAATGGCATACTCAATGATCTGGTTTGTTATGTCAGGGTCAATGGTGGCGGTGCCAATGAGCAAGCACCGCTGCCCTAAAGCCTGGACTTGCTGCTTGGTTTTAACGGCCGTTTGTCGCCAATCACGCTCATAAGCCAGTGCCACATCTGCCCCTTGCTGTGCCATAAAGACAGCCAATTCAGAGCCAGCCTGCCCGCTACTAATTAAAACCACTACCTTGCCCTGCAAATGCTTCCTGTTTATCATGATTGCTTCCCTCGCTATATGAACACTAGAGATTATCGGAAATAAGAATTTCTCACGCAAAGTCGCCAAACATTTTTCCTTTGCGTCTTTGCGCCTTTGCGTGACATAAAGTTAATTCCGATCATGTCTACTATATCGAAAACAGGAGTGCAGTTCCATCTATACCGATTCGCAAGCGGGTTATATATCTGGATACATTTTGCCTCTGACAGGTTGACAGCAAGACCCAAAAAAACATAATCGGGGATTTATTGGCTTTTAACGTGGTGCATAGACTTTCCACACCGCGTACCACATGCTTCAATCCTACGAGAGATGCAAGAACCGTCTATTTTTATGAACGATCCTGATGACAAGCGTGCGTCAGCGGCGGTGCTGGCTACGCAGCACGAACGACAGCGCATTGCACACCTGTTGCATGACGATGTGCAGCAGCTTCTGTATGCGGCATTGGCTACCGCAGGGATGTTGCGGGCAAACCTGGCAGGCAGGCAAGATGCAGCCTCGCAAGCTGATTGGGTGAGATTGGAGGGGTTGTTGGAAACGGCCGTTGAGACCATTCGCACCCTAAGCGTCAGGCTAAACCCACTCAGCAACCATCGAGACAGCTTGGGCAACACGCTCTACCTGCTAACACAGCATATGAAAAAGCTGCATCAGCTAGATGTTGAGCTACAGATTAAGGCTGCACCCAGCCAATTAAGCGAGGAACAAACAACGCTTATCCTCCAAATGATACGCGAGATGCTCTTTAATGTTGTAAAACACGCTCAGGTAAACAAAGCCTTGGTGATCGTAACAGAACAGCACGGCCACGTGGATATCAAGGTGATTGATCACGGGGTCGGCTTTCCGCCA
>JAGQGA010000087.1:7191-12730 GCA_020432595.1 Anaerolineales bacterium
GGGCTGCTCAATTCAAATGATATTGCCCAAGAAAATGGCAACTTGCAGCGGGTAGATGATTCAGACATCCCAGACCCCCATTTTGCGAGAACGACACACGGTTTTCCTGCGCTTACCCAGAACCCGTCACGATCTGCGTTCTTTGCATTGTTATTTTCTTTTTCCGGCAGACAGCTAGATCATGACAACAAAAACTTACGGTATGGTTACAAAACGAATTTTTATTGTGGAAGATCACCCAATGATGCAGGTGGCTTATCAACGGCTGATCGAAAGCGACCCGACCCTAGCACTGTGCGGCATTGCTGGCTCGGCAGAAAAGGCACTGGGGCAAGTCCTGACGCTTCACCCCGATGTGGTGGTGGTGGATGTGTCGCTTAAGGGCGTAGATGGATTGGAGTTAACGGAAACGCTCATGCAATATAACCGAGATCTTTGTATTGTGGTGGTTTCTGGTCACGAGTCCGCAGCATTGGAACAAGAGGTGCTGCGTTTGGGGGCAAAGGCGTATTTACCCAAACGAAAAATCCACCAGTTGACAACTTTGGTAGATACAATTTGCGCTAGGTAGAAGAGGTATGGGGAAAAACGGCCGTTTTTCCCCATACCTCTTAAGCCGCATAAACAATCTGCATCTCCTGATAATGTTGATAAAGCAAAGCCGCATCGTGCCGATTGGTCGCTTCCAGCTTTTTGAGAATATTGTGGACATGGTTTTTCACCGTACCACACTGAATCACCAGCTCATCAGCAATTTTTCGGTTGGTGTAACCATCACTAATCAACTGCAAAATCTCCTCTTCACGGCTAGTTAACTCAGCCACAGCGGGCGTAGTAGTCTGCTTGGCAAACAAACGCTGTGCCGGTTGGGCAGCCAACTGCGCCAGCCGCATCATCATCTCAGCGGCAAAGTCTGGGGAAACAATCGCCTTACCCTTGTGCGCTGCACGGATTTTCTTCAGCAGTGAGACCAACGACTCCTCCTGCCGCACATAGCCCATGGCACCCGCTTCCACATAACGCAAAATCTCATCCGATTCGCAGCTTAACCCCGCAATGATAACTTTTACATCGGGGTACTCGGCACAAATCTTGGTTACTAGCTCCAACACCTTCTCCTGCCCCAATGAGGTGTTGATCAAAGCAACATTGCTATGAGGCATCAAAAAGAGAGCCTCTTCCACGTTTGTGGCACAACCGGTAACGTAGATGTCACCCTCTTGAGAAAAAATGGTGCGCATGGTATCGCTAATCAATCTCGAAGAATCTATAAATGAAATCCGTATCATGACGCTACTCTCCTTGCTCTTGCATCAGCCAAAAATTGCTTAACATGCTTCTATCGTACTGCACGAATGAGGAGCAAGGAATGGGTAGTTACCCTACCTTACGCTTTATTTAGTATGTATTGTGCTGCTCCCAAGCCCCCGTGGGGGCTTTAATGGCATAAAAAAAGCAGAGATTAAGCCTATCTCTGCCATTAGTGTCACCAGATTCCGTCAGTGGAATGGGTTTTAGGGGGAAAGAGTTTCCAAGGCGGGGCTGATAAATGTAGAGCCTTGGTTGACGGCACGAACGGCCGTTACCAAATCCTGCACCACACTTTTCTTCGGCACATAACCACTCGCCCCAGAGCGCAACGCCTGCGCCACAACCTGTTTATGCGTGTGCATAGACAACATAATCACCCGCGTGGGCAAATCAAGCGTCTGAATTTGCTGCACCGATTGGATCCCATCCAATTTTGGCATTGTAATATCCATAATCACAATATCAGGCACCAATTCTTCCGCAAGCCGTACCGTTTCTGCACCATCACTGGCAGTGGCAACAACCACTATATCTTTTTCCTTATTCAAAAGTGCCTGAACATGCTTACGTACCAAATGGTGATCATCAGCAATCAGGACACGAATTTGTTTTTCAACCATGCTGTTTAGTTATCCAATGTACCCAATCGGGGGTTGGCTAGTACAAAGCCTTGCACCAATCCAACCCCAATCCACATCTTTTTGTCTCCATCGTGCCACAAATACCCCCATTTGGGAATGGGGAATTACCCTACCTTTGTGGCTAGTCAAGCAAAATTAACCCTGATTGAATGCCTTTACGCAACAAACTGGGCAGATCACTGACCTCGAGCTTGGTCATCAAATTACTGCGGTGCTTTTCCACCGTTTTCACGCTAATAAACAGCAAGTCGGCAATGCCCTGGTTCGTATGCCCCTCAGCCACAAGTTGCAAAACCTCTCGCTCACGCGGCGAAAGTGTTTCCGCAAGGCTGCTGGCCGTGCTTCCGTCATTGGGTGCCAGCAGCAAGGACATTACAGAGTCAGAAATGGTGGGGCTAAGAAAGAGCTTGCCTTGGCTGGCGGTACGCACGGCCAATAGCAGTTCGTCCGAAATGGCATCTTTTTGCAAATACCCCTTGATACCCAGCTTTAGCAACTGACGCACGATAATGGTATCGGCGTGCATTGAAAGAATGACAACCTGAGGGCTGTTGTCAAGCTCCATAAGCCGTTCCGTGGCCTGAATGCCATCCAAACGCGGCATGGACAAATCCATGATCACAACATCTGGGGACAGTTCAGCTACCAGGTTAACGGCTTCCTGACCCGTGGCCGCTTCGCCAATGACTTCAATATCAGCCGCATTTTGCAGCAAGGCGCGAATACCCTGGCGCACCAGATTATGATCATCGGCAATAATGGTTCTAATCATGTACCCTCCGCTTCGACCCAAAGGGGTACCTGCGCCACAAGTTTGGTGCCTTTGTTGGGG
The DNA here is from genome assembly GCA_020432595.1 of Anaerolineales bacterium. The sequence goes on from JAGQGA010000087.1 coordinate 9,976, forward strand.
CGGGAATAGAGATCTAAACGGCCGTTTAACAACTCCAACCGCTCCGCAATTCCATGCAGCCCAATACCACTCTGAGGCATTTCCGACAGGTTGTCCGTATTCACATCAAAACCGCAACCATCATCGCTCACCTCTAAAACCAGTTGATCTTCCACTTGCAACAGCACCACCAAAACATTCTGGGCATCCGCATGTTTAGCAACGTTGGTCAAAGCCTCCTGCGCACAGCGATAGAGCGAAATGGCAATAGCCCAGGGGAGATTCGGCAATTCCAGCCCATCATATAGTACTGCGAGCTGGGTTCGTGCCGCAAAATCCTGGCACAATCCTTCCAGCGCTAGGTGCAAGCCAAAGCGATCTAACCCCGGCGGGCGTAAATTGTGTGAAAGCAACCGAATGTTTTCCATCGTCTGTTCGGTCAGCTCAATAGCTTCGCCCAGACCACCGTCAAGCAGATCCAGCTCAGTTGGCACCGTGCCACGCAGCAAATCCAGGCTGATTTTCAGAGCCGTTAGCGATTGACCCGCTTCGTCATGCAGTTCCAGTGCCAGCCGCTTTCGTTCCTCTTCTTCGGCGGCAATGGCCTGGCGGGTAAGCTGGTGGATGCGTTCTAAACGGTATTCAGCCAGGCGGCGGGCTTCCTGTTGGGCGCGGTATAAACGGCCGTTTTCAATAGCCAACGCCGCCTGCGCCCCCAATGCCTTCAGCACCCGTTCATCATCAGCCGAAAAAGCCGATGGCACGGCACACTGCACGCTAATGGTCCCCACCGTCCCTGTGTGCCCATGCAGCGGCACCACCAGCAGCGACCGAATATGCCGATTGCGGTCAAAATCCACCCGGCGCGGATCATGCTGCAAATCAGACACATTAATCGCTTCCTCTTGACGCAGCACCTCACCGGCAATGCCCTCGTCAATCTCCAATACATACTCATCCGCCACCAGCTCTAACCCCAACACGGAAAGCGGATAAAGCCGGGGCGGTGCACCTTCCAGCAAATGAATGGCAGCCCAATCGGCACGGGCAATGAGATCCCGTACCGATTTGGTAATCAGCGGCAAGATGACATCCAAATCCAGCGTGGTATTGAGTATCTCGCTAATGCGAGTCAGGGCTTGTCTCTCTAAAAGCTGCTTTTGTAAACGGCCGTGTTGTTGTGCATTATAAAGGGCAATGGCAACCCAGGCCGCCGCCATTTCCAGAAAGGTCACGTCTATCTGGGAAAAAGCATGTGGTTGGCGATGAATCGCTTCAATGACACCCAATTGTCGGTCACGCCATTTTAACGGCACGGCCACAATGGACTGTGGAAAATACCCTACCGCCTGAGCCAGTTTACGTGACATTTGCTTTTCACAGGCAATGCCCTGTAACCACAACGATTGCTCCACTTGCCACACCTTACCGGCAATCCCTTCCCCGGCAACCAACGTTTTGCCCAGAAAGTTTTCGGCCTGCTCACCAATGCTTGCAACCACTTCTAGCCGCTCGCTGCCATAGCGAAACAGAAGTACGCCCTCGGCTTTAAACAAGGTTTCTAAGGCTGACAGCGCATTGGCATAAATCGCCTCCGTTTGTAAGGTGGAGGTAACCGATTGACCCAATTCTGCCAATTGGGTCAACCGGTGGGACAGGTCAATTGGGTCTGTGGTCGTTTCTGTCAAAGAAGCCATAGGAACCGTTCTAGCCCGTGTTATTCATCATCCAAGGTAGCCGCTTGTGCCCGCATGTACATTTCAGCGGCCTCATCACGATTGGTCACATCCAGCTTACGCAATATTTTGTGAACATGATTTTTAACCGTACCGACTTCGATATGGAGTTTTTCTCCGATTTCCTGGTTAGACAGCCCGTCCGTGACCAAATCTAGCACATCGCGCTCTCGAGGCGTTAAACCACGCAGCACATTGGCAATCTGCTCCTGGTCGGCACACATATCTGCCAGTTCGTTTACACGGGCAATCAATTTGGCAACCATCTCGGGCGGAAACAGGGCTTTGTCTGCTTGCACGGCGCGAATGTTTTCCAGTAAATCTTCAACTGATACTTCTTTGGGAACGTAGCCATCTGCACCTGCTTCCACATACATGAGAATTTTTTCCGGGGCATGTTTTTCAATACCCGTAATCAGGATGTGGGTTTGGGGTTGGGTGCGAGCAATCCATTGGGTCAGTTCCAGAGTTTCGCCGTCAGACCAGCCGGTATCGAGCAGGACAACATCGGCTTGGGGTGCTTTTTTTCGTGCGGTTTCTTGGGTGGTGGCATAGCCAATGACTCTGATGTCTGGTTCTTCCCGCAAAACGGCCGTTAATACACTACAAATAAGCCGAGCCTGGTTCACAATCAAAATCTTGATCAAGAAATTCAACCCTCCTCTTGCCAAATCATTTATTCACCCAACGGAAGCGTCAGCCGGTAGCTGACGGGATATTGGCCGGGCTGAACAATGGAAATGCGGTTGACGGTGGTATGGATGGGCAGGGTGAGTTGACGGCAATGGTTAACGGCCGTTCCCACCTCCCCCACCCCCTCCGCCAGCGTACAGTGGGGCACCCACACATCAGGCAAATAGTAACCCCACGGCTGCTGCCCCACCCCGGCAAACAGATCATGGAAAAAGTGGTGGGCATCTAATAGTGCCAAGCTGACGGTGGCTCCGGCGTAAACAACGGCGGGGTTGGTGTTGAAAACGCCGAGGTAGGAAAGGGTGAGGGAAAACGGCCGTTTTTTTGCCGCAAACAACCGCATCTTC
>JAGQGA010000880.1 GCA_020432595.1 Anaerolineales bacterium
CGAACGCATCGCCCAAATAGCCTTGTTTTGGCGGTTGACGCTGCTGCAGGGGACAGTATGGAATATCGCCTTCGCCAATTTGGAATCCCCCTACGATTACAGTGCCGGACAGCTAGGGCTACACCTGTTGGCAATGGGGTACCCAACCACCAAGCTTGACCAGTTCACCGATTACCTGACCCTGTGGAACAGAACCAGGAACCTGGACAATGTGAAGCTACAGAGGGTGGCGGTGGATTTACAGCCGTTGCTGCGGCTGGTGGCCGCAGATTTGGCTGGTACCTGTTCAAACAAGAAGGCTCCCGTAAGGGAGCTTTTTTAATGCTGAGTTACTCACTTTTTCAGGCTGGCATGGGCTTCTTGGGGTATCGTTCCTCAGAGGATTCATGTAAGTGGCTTAACGTAAGTTTTGCACAATCAGAAGCACTCCCGTGAGAAATCGCAAAAAATAAAAGCAAAGATTTCAGAGAATTGTAGTCAACGAAAACCACGCGGGGCATTTTACGAAAGGCTGTTGACTGACATAAATAGACACCCCTACACTAAATTTCGCAGTTATAGGTTCCTTTAACGATTTTAGTAGACATAACGCCATGATTTTCATTGAAAATATCAGTTTTTGAGCCAATCTGTCAACTCTTTCAAAAAAATGCGTCTTTTGAATGCCAATTGGGGCTGTTTCCCTTAAGAGCGCACTTTCATTTCATTGGGCTTGTGACAAAGTAGTTGACATAAGTCAATTTGCAAAATAATCGAAACTGCTCCATTTCTTAGTGTATGAGAAACAAAACA
>JAGQGA010000881.1 GCA_020432595.1 Anaerolineales bacterium
CAGCGGTGAACAGTTCCAGAGCCGAATCCAGCTCGGCGGCGGATTTGGCCCAATTGCCGCAGATGGCTAGCAAACGGCCGTATTCCCGATGCCCAATCGCCTCTTGAAAACGATCTTCAATTTCCTGACAGAGCGCAATGCTGCGGCGCAGGTTGTCGGCCGCCGCCGCCAGCGCACCAATTTGTATTTGTGCTATAGCCAGATTGTCGAGGTTAACGGCCGTACCCTTTTTGTCGCCCTGTTTCTCATAAATGTCAACGGCTTGTTGGAAAAGCGGAACGGCCGCTGACGGCCGTCTATAACTGTTCCCAAATGCAGCCAATGCCCACGCTTGATCGCTTTCCTTGCTCAAACGAGGCGGTTTATCCTCTCCGTCGAGAAATAAGGCTTGCAGCAGTTCAATCATTTGCTGATACGCGCCCAATTGATAATACATGGCATTGTGCAGCCGGTCGCGGAAAAGAACCCAGGCATCGTCGTACCGTTCGGCGCGGGTCAGGTGGTGGTACAGCTCAATCGCCGGTGCCAGGTCAGCCAGGCTATTTATCTTTTGCAGCTTGGGCACAGCTCCAAAATAAACAATCAGCTGCACATGGACGGCCACGCGGTCGGCCAGGCGCTCGTAAGCGTAGCGGCGGGCAATGGGGTGGAGGTCGAAGCTAGTGGTTGGTGGCTGGTTGTTAGTGGCTAGTTGGGTGGCGCGTTGCAGGAGGCCGCGTTGTTCGAGCAGGTGAAGGGTTTCATCCAGTGCAGCTTTGGTAGCGGGCACATCTGTTTGCTGTG
>JAGQGA010000882.1 GCA_020432595.1 Anaerolineales bacterium
TCCCTTTCCTCAGCACCCGCCGCAGCCCCGCCAGCGTCACCCGCAAATTATTACGCGCCTCGTCTTCCCCCATTTCCGGCCACAGCAACCCCAGCAGCGACTGGCGACTGTGCCGATGGCCGCTCTCTAACGCAAGATACGCCAGCAGCGCAACCTGCTTCCGGCCGGCAATGTGGAACGAAATGCCATCAATCTGCACATTCCAGACGTTGAACAACCGTATCATTAATGGATTAGTCTCTTTTTTTTGTGTCATGGTAATGGTGCGTTAATGGCAGCTCTCCATAATCAGTGAATAGTACCTTAACGATGAAATTCTTGTATACAGAACAAGAAGTGACACAGAGTTACACAGAGATAAGAAAGAGTTTCACAGAGGAAGCGAGACAAACAAAACCTTTTTTCTTTGTGCTTCTCTGTGTCTCCTCTGTGAATCTCTGTGTAACGTTTTTGGTTCTGGCTTGCCCAGGTTAGGAAGCTAGAACCATAAGGAGACTTTATTATGGCAAAAGACGAGAGGGATTACAAGCAGCAGGCAGCCGAATCCTTCTTGCTCCGTCTGTGGTTAGCCACAGGCGCAACGGGGGCGGTTGAACAGCGGGTGATGCTACGCTCTGTAATCACAGGGGAAAGCATTTACTTTTCTAGTCTGGCCGCGTTGGTTGCTTTTTTGCAAGCACCCCCTGTTTCCCACGTTGAGGAGGAAGACGGAGGTATGATGAACAATTAGACACACGGCAACAAAAAAGACGGTCACGACTTAAAAAGTCTAT
>JAGQGA010000883.1 GCA_020432595.1 Anaerolineales bacterium
TTGGACGAAACAGCCAGGATAGACGGTGTGGTAATCTGCTGATGTCAGAACGGCCGTTGGCTCCCATGAGGGATTTGGACTTCTTGTGTTCCGTTGGTCATCGACTGTACACGATGGGTCAGAACGGCCGTTGGCTCCCATGAGGGATTTGGACGGTATAGTAGCAACCATCCCCTGGGACCCAGTATCGTCGTCAGAACGGCCGTTGGCTCCCATGAGGGATTTGGACGTGCGAGGCATTCGCCGTTGGAACGGAAGTGACTGGGTCAGAACGGCCGTTGGCTCCCATGAGGGATTTGGACACTGACTGGGACACCGAAAAGGCGCCCAGGGTGGCCGTCAGAACGGCCGTTGGCTCCCATGAGGGATTTGGACACAGATATGCCTCAGTAGGATTAAGATATGCGATATGTCAGAACGGCCGTTGGCTCCCATGAGGGATTTGGACTGAATGTAGAGCCCATCATCACAAAAGGATGCTACGGTCAGAACCGGAGATGGGTCATTAGCAACAAATTATGCTCCATGTAAGACCGCCTGTTGCTTCCTTGGGGGATTTGGACAAAATAATAGGTGAAGGCGATGAAAGCCTTAACCAATGTCAGAACGGCCGTTGGCTCCCATGAGGGATTTGGACTTATAGGGGCTACAACTTGTGTACTTCCTGTACAAGTCAGAACGGCCGTTGGCTCCCATGAGGGATTTGGACTTACAACGGGCGCTTCGGGCAGCTCGACCACCGTCCCGTCAGCACGGCCGTTGGCTCCCATG
>JAGQGA010000884.1 GCA_020432595.1 Anaerolineales bacterium
CACGGAGCAGTTTGCCCCTGTCTATTGGGCATCTGGCATTCCTGAAAATGACGCCGGAATGCTACGTATGGTCACGGGCTGGAAAGATTTGGGCTTTTTGAAGTGGGTGAAAAATGAGAAGGGGCAAGGGTATGCGATGGTGGAGCGCAACAGCGACCAGCTTGGCGACCCGGTGGCACCCGGTAAACGACGACTGGGCAACACGAAGCGGGAAAGCTAATGGTTTTAAGACGGACGACGGATGACGGACGACCGACAACTACTATTTCTCAGTCCTTTGCCTTTTGTCCGCGTTTGTCCGTGTTTGTCCTCGTCCCATTTTTCTAGGAGACGATCATGGGCGATAGCCCACCACGAAGAATGAAAATAGGACGCAGATTTGCCTGATACACCTGTACGCGAAGCGGTTGTGAAACAACATTGATCTTTTTTATCAGGAAAATCAGGATAATCAGCGTCCTATTTACGAAGGAGGCAATGATGGGTAAAGTACCGGCGGTGCTGCTTGGCACTTGGACATATCGCAGTTTTATCAGCGACCCAGATTTGGGGGCTGATTTTAATTCACTGGAGTTTGGGCGGGGAAATATTCGCATTGACAAAGGGGAAATGCAGCAGTTTAAGGGGCTGATTTATGGCCCTGGCTGGCAGTTGACGCTCAAAGGTGGCATTACCTATGGCAACCCGCTGACGGTGCGCTTTCAGGGTAAGGGGCTTGTCGGCGGGGCGGAGTGGGTGTATGACTATTTGGGGTATCTGGTGAATGAGTG
>JAGQGA010000885.1 GCA_020432595.1 Anaerolineales bacterium
AGCCGCACCGGCCTGACGCTGGTACTGGCCACGCACAAGCTGGAATGGGCCGCCGCCTACGCCGACCGTCTGCTGCTGCTGCACGAAGGTCGGCTGGTGCAGCAAGGCACGCCGCAGGAACTGCTCACCCAGCCGCAGCTGGCCGAATGGGGCATCGCGCCGCTGCCGTTTACGGAAGCCGCCCGGCAGGCGCGAGATGAGGGGTTATGGGATGTGGAACGGCCGTTGCCCGTCACCTTGGCTGACGCCATTACCGGTTTTTAGAAATGTGAGGAGATTGGAGATTAGAGATTTGGGAGCGGCCCAATCTCCAATCTCTAATCTCCAATCTCCTGTAAGAACACACACTATGAAAATTGTGATTGACCAAATCCAGTACCGCTACCCCAACGGCGTCACCGCCCTGGCGGATGTGTCGCTGCGGGTGGCAGCGGGGGAGCAGGTGGCCATTGTCGGGCAGAACGGGTCGGGCAAGACGACGCTGGCGAAGCATTTGAACGGGCTGTTACGGCCGTCTGCCGGGCAGGTGCACATTGGCGATTGGCGCACGGACGGGCACAGCGTGGCCCAACTGGCGCGGCGGGTCGGCTACCTGTTCCAGCACCCGGACGAACAGCTTTTCCAGCGCACCGTGGCCGCCGAGCTGGCGTTCGGTCCGCGCAACCTGGGCTTCGACGTGACACGCACCACCACGTTGGTGACGGAAGCACTGCACAGTTTGGAATTAACGGCCGTTGCCCAGGAAAATCCGTACGAT
>JAGQGA010000886.1 GCA_020432595.1 Anaerolineales bacterium
GACGCTGGCGCCGCAAAACACGCTGCTGGCATTGGGCAGCGGGCCGCTGCTGTCCGTGCTGTTGCTGATGGTGCTGGCCTTTGTGCTGTCGGTTTGCTCGACGGTGGATGCGTTTTTGGCGCTGTCGTTTGTGAGCAGTTTTACGCCGGGTTCGATTATTGGCTTTCTGGTGTTTGGGCCGATGGTGGATATTAAAAGCTCGCTGATGTTTTTGGGGGTGTTTCAGCGGCGGATTGTGCTGTATTTAATTTTATTGCCGCTGGCGCTGAGTTTGGTGGCGGCGGTGTTGGTGAATGTATATTTTTGATTTTGGGGAAAATAGGACGCAGGTTTTCCTGATTTTCCTGATTGGTTTGTGTCTGCCATGATCAAGAGGTGGTTGATAAATCAAGATGTAATGGAGGGGGTGGTAAAAACGGCCGTTCTTTTCCTCCTCGGCATTTTTCTTTATACCCGTGTGACCAGTGGTGTGGTTTCGTACTATATCAACGAACGCTTTTTTACGCTGACGCTGGTGGCGGGGTTAGGGTTTTTGCTGCTGGCGGCTGGTTATTTGCGGCAGTGGGTGCTGGGTGGTGAGGCGGATCATAATCATGACCATGAACATCATCATGACCATGACCACAGCTTGAGCTGGGTGGGGGTGTTGATTGTGATGCTGCCGCTGCTGCTGGGCTGGCTGGTGCCGCCGCGTCCGCTGGGAGCAACGGCCGTTTCTAACCGCGAAATCAACTTCGGCACCGACCCCATCAAGCC
>JAGQGA010000887.1 GCA_020432595.1 Anaerolineales bacterium
CCATTTTCTCCCCCGCCAGCCGCCGCACCAGCAAAAACGTGACCAGTACGTTGGCCGTGCCGACCAGTACCCAGGCAATTCGCAGCCCAAAGATGGTGCGGCCAAAGAGGGCGATGGTGAGGCTGTTGAAAAAGAAACTCATCGTCGGCACGCCTAGCCAGCCGGTACCAAGTGGGTTCCGAAGCGTGCCGTCTAGTACGCGCACCGCCTCCAACCCTTGCGACGCTTCATCACCGCCCAGGGTGAAGGGGATGGTTTCCAGCCGCCAAACGCGCAGCAGGAGCGCGGTTAGCAGCAAAAGAAGGAGAAAAATGGGACGCGGACGAACGCGGACGAACGCGGATAAATCGTTGATTGTCCAGCTTAATAGCCTGTTGGAGGAAGAATTTTGGGACGCAGATTTTCCTGATTTGGCCTGATTTTTGTGGCGTTTGCTGGCTACAACTAGGCTAAGTCCGCGTTCGTCTGTGTTTGTCTGCGTCCCATTTTTGGGTGGCAGAACGGCCGTTAACCACAACCCCACCGCTGCCAACCACGCCAGCGTTACCAACAGGTAGCTGTCGGTTAGGTCAAGCTGGGGAATGATAGTGAGAGAATAGACCAGACAAATGACCGCCATGAAAAGCAGCAAAAGTTGTTTGGGGGAAAAGCTGTGGAGGAAGTGGCGGAGAGGCTGTGGATTAGGGGGGGATTTCTGGGGATAAACGGCCGTTTTATCCACAGGCTCGCGTAAAAACAGGGCCATGACGACGATG
>JAGQGA010000888.1 GCA_020432595.1 Anaerolineales bacterium
TAGAAAAGATGGGGCATGAACTCAACCTGATTGGCGACTTTTCGATGATGGTTGGCGGCGGGCAGGGCATTGAAGTTGACCCCGAATCGGGGGCGTTTATGGGCGGAGCCGACCCGCGCCGGGATGGATATGCGATAGGGTGGTAGCCGCTTGTGCCTTGCGTGCCGGCACGCAAGGCACAAACTACTGTTTTTACGTCCTTTTTACGCCCCTGTTAGCTGCTTTACATACTTGTTGTTGCCACCTGGACGGAAACGGCCGTTTTTCTCTGCTATGATTCCTCTTGTAAGCGAAACAATTTTTCTCCTCTTTCTTTCCTCCTCTTCCCGACGCCACGCATCAAGCGTGGCGTTTTGCTTTCCCGGTTTCGGTAATCAGTCACCAGTAACCAGTAATCGGTAATTGGTAATGCTGGTAACTGATTACTGAACCAACTGAAGTGTTACGGCCACAAAAGAGAGCGGAGGCAAGGTAACGATGGCTTTGCCAGCAGAAAGGGTGAGGTCGGTAAACGGCCGTTCCACCACCACCTCCTTCTCCTCCCACGAATTTGCCGCCGTTGCCGTGTCGCCCGTCACAATGCCCCCGTTCAACAGCGATGCGATTTCTCGGTCTACCAAATCCAGCACCACTTCCTGCGCCTCATCTACGCTCCGGTTCACCAAAAAGCAGTGGAGCTTGTCCCCCGCCAAAATCGCGCTGGCATCAATCGTCGTCGCCCGGCCATAGCTGCCGCTTTCATAAAC
>JAGQGA010000889.1 GCA_020432595.1 Anaerolineales bacterium
CAAATCAGGATGCTTATCTACCCATGCTTGAATCATTTGCCTTCCGATGAGTAGCTTGCTCTGATGTAACGCCGCCACCTCAGGTTTTCCTTGATGACGCCGCCAGACATTCAATAAGTATTGCCGCCACTTTTTGGGGTCTGTTTCCTTCAAAGGAAGTTTGCCCCTTCGCAAGGGGATGCCCGCAGCCGGTAATCCGGTCTCTAGCTTTGCCAAGTCTGCTGGCTGCCATAATTGGGACTCAATCGGGTAATCGGTTTGCTCATCGCTGTAATGAAGCGTGACCAAATTATGCGCCCAGACATAGCTGTTGCTGACATGATCCCACAACTTGGCTATCTTCTCGAAATTCTGTCCATAGTGGGTCAAAAGCGAATCATCCAATGCCAACACACCGGTCGTTTTCTTGATTTTCGTGCGCGGGACACTGTTGAGCATCGCTAATCTGGATTCGTTCAGCTCGCTACGCGACCATGTATAATCGGTCAGCAGGCGATTGAGGCTACTTTGATTTCGTTGTTCTTCGACAAACAAACGATTGATACCGTCTATGGTCTTGTTTTCTGAGATAAGCAAACCGCTGATATATCGTTTGAATTGGATGAATGCAGCTTCTGAGAAGACTGATTCATAGAAATGAGCATAATGTTCTATAATTTGAGGAAAGCTCACAATGGGGGTTGTCATTTTTTCACCTCAAGCACAGTGTACACTTTTTCGAGGTGACATTGATGGCGTTCTCTAT
>JAGQGA010000088.1 GCA_020432595.1 Anaerolineales bacterium
CCAACCATCTCGTAGGAAATATCAGCGACCGCGCCATCAAAATGTTCTGTAATTACAAGTACGTCGTTGCCCATTGTTTTCCTCAGAATTAGTGGCTGGTTGTTAGTGGCTGGTTGCTAGTTCCAAGCCACCAGCCACTAGCCACTAACCACTAATTACTAACCACCAGCCACCAACTACACCAACCCTTTATCCCGCAGGATTGCCAAAATCTTCTCAGCGACCTCGCCACTATCCCCGTCAATCATCTCAGCATGGCCGGCCGCGACGGGCTGAGCCATCTTGCGAATGGTGGGGCCACCTTCACCATCGTCGTCAGTTTCGATTTCGGCAATAACGGCCGTTTTTGCCATTTGGCGAATCTTGCTAACCGGGGCATAGCGGGGCGGCTGGCTGGCAGCCTGCACCCCCACCACAAGCGGCAGTTGGACTTCAAAATCGGCCGTTACCCCTCCCGGATACTCCTTCGTAATCGTTGCCGTGCCGCCCGCTGCCTTCACATTCACCACCACCCCCACATAAGGCATATCAAGCATAGCCGCCAGCATCGGGCCAATCTGCCCATCCAAATCATCAACCGCCTGCACCCCCGTCAACACCAAATCTGGCGACATCGCCCCAATCGCCTCGGCCAGCATCTTAGCCTGCGTCCGCGATTCAATCGGTGGTTCAAAATCACCCACAATCTTCGCCACCTCATCAGCCCCTTTCGCTAATGCCGTGTGCAGCACCTTTTCCAGCTCCTCAATAATGTCAACCCCCACTACCGTTACCGAACCGCCACTGGCTTCCTTCACTAGCACCGCTTGCTCAATGGCCTGCTCATCCCACTCGCTTAGAGCGAAATCTATCGCATCAAAATCCAGGTTTGTCCCCTCATCATTTAGCTCCACCTCATCGGCCAAGCTCGGAACATGTTTTATTGCGACTACAATCTTCATAGATTTAATTCCTCGTTAGCTGCTGGTTGCTAGTTGCTGGTTGTTAGTCACTGATTATCGGTAGCGTTGTTGGTTGGCTGTAATCGTTAAACTTTTAATAATGTCTGTTGCCAACTTCATGCGATGTTTCACAACGGCCGGAGCAAGGGCATGGCGGTTTTTATAATACCAGCCTCTGGCTTCCCGCATTGATCCTAGAGCAATCCGAAGAAACCGAGCATAATCTTTACCAAAACCGCGCCCGTACCCTTCTTCAATATTAGCAGACACAGACCCAGCACTCCTCAACACCTGCGAAACAAGATACTCACCTAACGGATGCTTGCTTAATTGTTCACAATCCCGCCACGCTAAATCAGCAAAAAACAAAGTCTGGCGATAAGTCTCAAACTCCCACAGTGGATCACTCATCAAACATTCAGGCACCTGTCCTACCCATTCCTCATAATTCGACCACTGCATTCCCATCACCAGCCACTAGCCACCAACCACCAGCCACCAGCCACTATCCTCTCATGGACTGATCCAGCATTTCCAAAATATCCAGCACCTGCAAATGGTCGTTCCCAGTTGATTTAGCACCGTCTTCAAAACGAGACACCTCAAACGGGCAGGCCACAGCCAGCACTTCGGCGTTATATTCCACCGCTTCCCGCACGCGCCGCTCCGACAAACGCATCCGCGTATGGTTTTGCGTAAAAGAGTCGAGCCACATGCCGCCACCGCCACCGCCGCAGCAGTAGCCGTTTTCCTTGCAGCGTCCCATCTCCACCAACTTCACGCCAGGAATGGCACGCAGCAGCTCACGCGGGGCATCATATTCGCCATTGTGACGACCCAGATAACACGGGTCATGGAACGTGACGGTGCGATTTACCTCATGCTTCAGCAGCGGCTTCAATTGATCAAGATGCTCTACCAAAAATTGGGTGTAATGCTGTACCGGCCGCTCAAAGCCAAACTTGGGGTACTCATTCTTGAAGGCGTTGTACTCGTGTGGGCCGGTTACAACCAGGCGGTTCCACTCATATTTTTCAAATGCCTTGATGTTGTCCTCGGCCAACATTTCAAAGAGGCCAGTTTCACCAGCCAGCCGGAACGAATCCCCATCATCTTTTTCTTCGGGGCCAAGAATGCCAAAATCAATTCCCAGGGCGTGGAAAATACGTGCGGCGGCCAAGGCGGCATCAATCCCGCGTGGATGGTATGAAGGGTAGGAGCCAACATACCACAGGACATCAACGGGCTGCTTGTGCTGGCGCATAATTGGCACTGGCACATCGGACTGGCTTGTCCAAGCGGCACGTTTGCGCTGCGGTTGCCCCAGTGGATTGCCGTTTTTAGCTGTGTCCTCAAATGCTTTTTGCAGTTCGGCCGGCACATTTCCTTCTAGCACCGCCTGTTCACGCACGGCCGGCATGATCTTGATCATGTTGACTTCTTTGGGGCAAACACGCAAGCAGTTCATGCAGGTGGTGCAAAGCCACAAATCGTCTGACTTGAACAGGTCAATCCCCATTTGGGTTTTGCGATGAATCTTGCGTGGAGAATAGTCGCCAACGATGTCAATGGGGCAAACGGCCGTACATTTGGCACAGCCATAACACCACCCCAATGACTCGCCGCCCGGCAAATCTGTCACTTTCTCCATGTTGTCGTGGCTATAATCCCAAATCACCCGCTGACCAAACATCCGGTTCCAATGACCGGATAGATCCATCCCCTCAACAACAAATGATTCTAGTTCCTTGACCTCTTCCTGAATTACCTTTTGTTCTGCTAATGGTCTAGGCATCGTTTCCCCTTTTTCGGTAATCAGTAATTGGTAATCGGTAATCAGTGAAAAGTACTGATTACTGATTACTGTTTACCGATCACTAGATCTCCAACTTCCACACGCCTAACAGCCGCCGAATAAGCTGCGGCAGTTGAGGGACAACTTTGTTAAATTCTTGCGTCATTCGTAAACGCAAGGTCGTGTACATATAAACGGCATATACACAGGCCAGAAAAACGTCAATTCCAAATGGGCCTGTGCCAAAATCGGCAAAGCCGGCCGCATCCCCCGTTGCCTTCACAAAAGCTGTTGCCACACCCAGTTTGAGATAGGTTTCACCAACGCTGTAACCATGAAGGTCAACTTCTTCCATCGTCACCAACGGCATGGAACCCGTTCCACTTTTGGGATCCCAAATCCAGCGTGTCCAAAGCCAATAATCATTGGGGCTGGTAAAGTGGAGCAGTTCGCTGGCGAAATCACAAAAGATGTTTTCCTCAAGCGCAGCCTGTTCTGCATTTTGCTTGGCACGGCTATCTGACGATTTACGCGGGCGCAGTAGGCGGACATCGCCCACATAACCCGTCATTTCATCAACAAATAGCTGGAAACGAACATCAACTGGTGCGTCAACGTAGAGGAGGCGGTGAATCGCCGCTTTCATTGGCTCGGTGCCAACACCGTCCAAAATCGCCCCAGCGCGGCGGCGCGTGGCAAACACAGTTCGCAAAATGGCCTGTAGTTGTGTTTCCGTCAGCGTTGGCAATACTGTCGGCGATACCAACGCCCTTAACCGCCGCCCCTTCTCCTGAAGCTCAGCTTCAACTGCATTGAGTTCAACGCGCTCAATTTTTTCCAGCGTCGAAGTCATGAACTCCTTGGCAGCGTCCGTGTCTACGGGCTGCCCTGTAGCTGTAAGGCTAAGGGATTGTAGGTCAAAAGGGGTTGTCATTTTCTTTATTAGTGGCTGGTGGCTGGTGGCTAGTTGTTACCAGCCACCAGCCACTAACGACCAACCACTTTTAGGCCATTGCCATTTTGCGTACCAGACCTGCGGCTTTAATAGCGGCCGTTCCTGCCATGCCAATCGAGTCGTCTAAATCTTTTGGCCCAGCCGCCGCCCCAGCTACAAAGATGCCGGGGACTGAGGTGGCTACAGGATTCAGTGCGTCATGGGGGACATCAATAAAGTGGTATTTGTTTTGTTTTACTCCAAAGGTTTGCGCCATTTGGCGTGTCCCATGGCTGGCTTCCATGCCCACAGCTAAGACAACAATGTCCATTGGCACTTCCATCGGCCGGCCCATGGTTGTGTCTTCACCGCGAATCATCAGGCGGTCGCCCTTCTTGACGATTTCGGTCACAATGCCTTTGACGTATTGCACGCGGTGTTTTTCTTGCGCCGGCCAGTAGAGTTCATTTTCCCAGTAGCCGTACATCCGCATGTCAATGTAGAAAATGAAAACTTTTGTCTCGGGCGACACCTTCCGTACCTCAATCGCCTGCTTGGAGGAAATACCGCAGCACACTTTTGAACAGTATTCGTTCCCAATTTGGCGGTCACGGGAACCGACACATTGGATGAAGCAAACGCGCTCAGGGATTTCGCCATTGGAGGGTTTGCGAAAATGTCCATCTTTGAGCATCCCTTCGGCATCGGCAATGGTGATGACATCGGGATATTCGTAATAAGAATAGACCTGCGTTTCGCGGCCGGGGTCAAAATGCTGGAACCCGGTGGCAATAATCACGGCACCCGCTTCAACAACCTCACTAGAGCCATTACCGGCCTGTGCCAGCGTGACCTTGAAGCTACCAGCTTCGCCTTCTGAAGCTGTTACCGATGAATTGAGGCGCACGTCAACGAGTGAGTTATTGGTGACGGCTTCAATCATGCCGTTCATCATTGTTTCGGCATCGTGGAAGCCGTGTGTTAAAGCTGCGTAACGTTCAGCAATGGGGGTGCCACCGAGAAACGGCCGTTTCTCCACCAGCGTCACCTTCACCCCAATATCTGACAACAACCGCGCCGCTTCCAATCCGGCCGGCCCACCACCTACGATCAGTACATTGTCTGAGGCCATTCCATTCTCCGTTTCAGTAATCAGTTATCAGTAACCAGTTATCAGTTAACCGTTTACTGATAACTAACTACCGATTACCGATTACCGATTACTGATTACTCTCTTCACTACCCTGCATCTTCCCACGTCAAATACTCTTTCCGGCCGGCCTTCAGATCATCCAAATCCTGTTGGAACTCTGCCCAAGCCTTTTCGTGGTCAATGCCCATTTTTTCCAGCAACGGCTTATTATCCGTCGAATGCCAATGCAATTGACACACCCGATACGGATGCGCCCCCATCGCCAACGCCGCAAACTGCGCGTCCGACATCACCGGAATGCCCACATTGGCATTATGCGCCACGCCCGTCACATACTGGCTCTTGTCCAACGTCGTCACACACCCCGTATCGTGAGAAATCACCACATCAGGGTTTGCTTCCTGTTTCATAATCTCAATCTTGCGTAACGTGGCAAACGAGCGCGTAAAGTCACGCGAAACCAAGATATGGCGGAAGCCGAACCCACAGCAATCATAAAAAGTGGAATAATCACGAACCTCAGCCCCCAGTGCTTGAATCACCCCCGTCACCGTTGCCGTGCGCTGTCCCCCATAAATCTCCTCATCGTAAATCGCATCTTCTTGCACCAGCTTATAATAATGGCAAGCTGGGTGAACGGTCGTTGCAATATTCGAAAAGTCGCGCACCTGCTTCTCCGCAATGCGATGCCGAAGCGCATGAATCCACTCCGAGTAGTGGACAATCTCTTCCGGCATCACCAGCGGCTTACCCAACTTTGCCAGCACATCACGCACCTGATGCCGCAAATGCGAATGGTGCATAATCTCCTCGCGGGTTTCCTTGTAATGCCCATAGGAGGTACCACAGTGAATAAGCGGATAGTACCCCGTCTCATAAGCGGCTGCGAAATTACGGTGTGCCACGGCTGCCTGCGCCGGTGCATTGGAAGTCGCCGATGCATAATAGTTCCAGGCTGTACAGGAAGTTTGGTCAATCGGATCGATATATTCCAAATCCAGTTTACGCGCTAACCAGAAAATCGCCGTCGAATAACCAGGAATATGACCACACTGCCCACAAGATTTATGGTGCCAGGTATATTTGGTCGGAATCTTCTTTTTACGGCCGTATTTCGTCATCACCTCGATATAAGGCTCCGGCACACGCTGGACAATCAGCTCACCATCCGCCTCCAGCTGATCCAAAATGTCATGATAATCTTCAGTCTGCACCGCCTCAGCATGGCGGTCAAAGCGTCGCCCACGTTCTAAAGCTGCGGTAGGAATTGCCATTTTTTCTCCCTAAATACGGACAAGCCGCAAGTGGCTAGTTGCTGGTGGTTAGTTGCTGGTAAAGAACATCTTCTTCCCAACCACAAGCCACTAACAACCAACCACTAATAATATTCATCCATATCGTAGCCAGCTTCTTCCAGCATCTCTTCCATCACATCACTCAAGATGAGGTTCAACCCCTCATCCACATTGGCGATCATGTCCATGACCCCCGTGTTGTACCAGATGAGATACAGTTCAATCAGCGTTTGCTCGCTGACATGCCAGCCCGTTTTTGTTGTGTGCAGCGTTTCTGGCGGCAAGGCCCGCCGCCACAGATCAAGCTCATCCGAAACACGCTTGACATCCGGCCCCCAATCAGGGAAAGCATCCGGCTGTAGCATATCGGGCGACACCTGAGTCCCCGTCCCCATAATCTTGTAAACAATCCGGCTGTACCCTTCCAAAGCCTGCTGCGCCGATTTCAGCCCATTGTTCACCGCCACCTCACGCAAAATGGTAATTAACCCACCCGGCGAGTTCTGGCGTGGGCAGCGATTGCACGAAAAACATTGCGAGCAGTTCCAGACATCATCATTCATCTGCTCATAAATCAGCTCAATGTCCTCACGCGCTGCTGCCTGGGCAATCTTGCGCGGCGAAAAATCATAAAAACGCGCTGATGGGCAAGCCGCTACACAAATACCGCACTCATAACAGCCATAGAGGTAGCTGGGAAAACGCTCGTCCGCCTTTACTTCTTCCCACAAGCGTAACTTCTCTTCATAGGCAACGTCAGGGTATTTATCAACAAAGAGTCCCATATATCTTCACCTTATGCGTAAAACGTGGCCGAGTGCAATCATAGGCCACGTAATCACGCTAAAACGAAATGACTGCATCCGCTTCAAGTGCCATACCATTAAAGGCCGCGCCGCCGATCATCTCCACGCCATCAATCATGTCATCCATGGTATAACCGTGCAGGTCGAGGGAGGGTTGGCAAACCAAGAGCCGTACACCCATATCTATTGCCTGATCAATAAAGAAGCGCAATTCTTTCCCCCCGCCTCCTGCTTTGGGCACGACAATCGTTTCAGGCGCACCTTTGGCTAAAAGTTGTGGACCATTCATCGTGAAGTAAATTGAAACCTGGCAGTCCATGGCCGCAGCGGCCGTTGCCAGAAAAAAGGGGGTTGCACTGCGCTCCGGGGTGTCTCGTCCATGCGTCTGAACATACAGCACTTTGTGTTCATACTCGTCAAAATCATCAAAATCGTCACTCATTGCAAACCTCGTTGGGTGGTAATCAGCAGCTAGTATGCAGTCTACAAACTTACTGAATTCCGTTCGCTGGCTCTCGTTCCCAGTTTAAACAAACAATGTCACATCCGCCTTAGATGCAAAATCTAAAAACGTGGCTGCCCCACCAATCACTGCTTCAGGAATAAAGTCTTCCTTTTTGAACCCAAAGACATCCATTGTCATTTGGCAGCCAACCATTTCAACATCTAAATCGGTGCACATTTCACGCAGTTCACCCACAGTTGCCACCCCTTTGTTCTTAAAGGTTTTCTTCATCATGGCCGTGGCCGCAGCGTTAAACCCTGGGAATGATTGTAAGGCAGTGGGGATAGGCAAATCCATGTTTTGCAGTTTGGCTGGACCAAACGGTAGTTTCATGGGCATTGCGGGATTGCCTAACGGGGATACTTCAGCATCCAGTTCAGGCAGCAGCAGCGTTAACCCATAAAAGGTAAAGAAAATACTCACTTCCCACCCCATCGCTGCGGCTGCACTGGCTAAAATAAACGGTGGGTAAGCCCAATCAAGTGTTCCTTTGCTGGCAATCAGTGCTAATCGTTTCGGGCGATCTTCGTTCTCATCAGACATCACATACCTCCAAGGTGCCGAGACAAACCTGCCTAAAACAAAAAGGCCGCAACCTTAACGGACGCGGCGTAAAAAGAATATAAACTTGTCACCCTCTTGATGCGAATCCAGCAGCTCGTGCCGGGTGTTCTTGGCCCATGCTACCATATCCGGTGGGGCACCGGGATCGGTGGCAATCATCTTCAAAACCTGACCAACTTCTATTTGCTTGATTGCCTTACTCGTTTTGACAACGGGAACTGGGCACAACATTCCTGAGCAATCAAGAACCTTATCAGCTTGAAAAGTCTCACTCATGACAGTCCTTCTCCTTGTTAAGGGAACAAAGCTAACAACACGGGGCGATTGTATCTGAAAGGAATTGAGCAGAAATCGCCTACGCGGGGGATTCTTTCTCCCCCGTGCGGGGGATGGAGAGGGCGTATTGCATACGCCCTCCTCGTGGCCTTCTAACAGCCGGGGCTAGTTAGTTGAACGAAATAAGATGGGCACGCAGCCCGACAATGACAGCTTGGGTTCGGTTGGGTTGTTTGAGTTTGGTTAAAATGTTTTTGACATGGGTACGGACTGTTTCCTCACTAACGTTGAGTTGTGTCCCAATTTGACGGTAGGTTGCGGGTGTCGCCATGAGCTGTAGCACTTCCAGTTCACGATTGGTCAAAGAGACATCTTCCCGTATGTAGCCTTGCTGTGCCCGCGCAATCAGCGATTGGGTGACTTGGGGGGATAGGTAAGGCTGGCCGCTGGCGACAACGCGAATGGCTAGCGCCAAACTGGCAGGGCTAATTGCCTTATGGACAAAGCCATCCACTCCTTTTTCTAAGCTGTCTAACACGTCATCCTCGATGGGTGCGCCGGACAAAACCAAAATACGTGTAGTTGGCACATGCTGGCGGATGGCACGGGCGGCTGTTACGCCATCCATTCCCGGCATTTTCCAGTCGAGCATAATTAAGTCTGGCTTTAGCACCTGTACTTTGGCAATGGCTTCCTCACCTGTTTCTGCTTCGCCAATAATCTCGATGTCTGCCTCTTGCCGCAAAACAAGGGCTAGTCCTTTGCGGACGACTTCGTGATCATCAACAATTAATATGCGTATCTTTTTCACAAGATTCCTCGTCTGTGCGTTATTCTGCTACATGAATGGGCACGTCAACAACAACGGCCGTTCCTGACCCAATTTGACTTTGAAACTCACACTGCCCCCCCAACGCTGCTGCCCGTTTCTGCATGCCCCGCAAGCCAAAATGCTCGCGGTCATAATCACGAATTAACGCCCGTTCCGCATCAAAGCCATGACCATTGTCAACCACAATCAAGCGCACCCCGGAACCATTGACCTCTAAAGCAACCGTTGCCTGATCGGCCTGGCTGTGCTGGGCAGCATTAGCAAGCGCCTCCTGTGCAATGCGATACAGACCACGCCGTGTTTGTGGCGATAAATGTTCAAACACCCCATTTACCGCAATTGAAAGCTGTAAATTGTCTGCGCGGCAAACATCAGCCGTATATTTGCGTAGCCCATCTTTAAAACGTTCAGCAGTTATTTCCGACGGCCACATATTGAGAATGGAATGGCGCACCTCGTTGTGCGTCTCCTCGGCAACGCGCAAGGCGCGTGCTAACTCAGGTATTACTTCTTCGGGATGATCTGGCAAAAGCTTGAGCGAACCATCAAGCGTATAGACAATGCCAAATAATGATTGAGACACCGTATCGTGTAAATCATGAGCAATACGCAGCCGCTCATCCTGGATCGCCAAATGCTGGGCGCGATAAATGCAGAGCATGGTTGTCCCAATAGCCACCGCTGCTTGTCCAATGATTGCTTCTAGCGATTGCTGCTGTGCCAAATGGGTAAACCCCTCACTAGCATCCACCAGCAGCACACCCACAGGATGGTTACGCAGAAGCATGGGGAAAATATGGCAGTCGGTAATGCCAAAATGGGCTTGAATCCAGCCTTCGTTCATCCCCGGATAGCTCATGGTTTGTTTGACCCGCTGTGTTAATAACGCATCAGCTACGGAACCACCTCTGGAAGTTAGCGGAATTTCTAGCAGATGGGGCACGCCACTATTGGACAGCATCTCACCCTTACGGGATCGTCCAAGCCAACCGGTAATTCGCCGTTCTTCTTGATCAACTAATCCAATCACGGCTCGCGGGAAGCCCAGATCATTTGTGATAGCTTCTAGTACCCGTTCCTGAACATCTTCCACATAGACCGCACTTTGCAAAGAAAGGACTAGGGCATGAATAACGTTGAGATCACGATGAGCCACAACTAGTCCATCACGGGCTTCGCGCAGCTTCATTACCAGGCTAGAGGCATAGCCAAAGATACCGCTAATGAGGTAGAAGCCAACAACGGCCGTTATGCTCCGCAACCAATCAGATCGGTCGCCGCTCAGGCCCCTTGCTACTAGCGTACTACCTACATAAAAAGGAAGAAAGCCTGTTGTTGTTAGCAATGCGCCTCGCCATTGAAGGAAAAAGGCGGCTGCAAATAACGGGTTTAGCACATACAAATAATAGGATGAGCGTTCCCCACCGGTGATAGCCAACAAAACTGCCATTAGCATCAGATCAACAGCAAGGAGAAACGGCCGTTTGCGTAAACCACGATTTAATTGTTGAGGAAACAGGGAAATCAGGCTATTACAGCCCACAGCAATGCAAAAAGCAACAAGCGGCAAGGCTTTGTCCGTTATTAGCAAAAAGCTAATAAGGGGTGGAATGAGGCTCAACCAACGATAAACAATCAGAAAGATAAATATCTGCTGCGGGCTAGCCGCATCCTGACCTATCGTCTCATTCATAATCCGCCTCCAATTGAAGGACAATTCAACACCATTTACATAGACAGATACCAAAAGCACTTATCCCCGAAAGACAAACACCTTCAATTAAGCTTACAACAAAGGTACAGCAGACACAAAGAAATTGCGCGATCAGGTGGATAGACGCACGAATAACTGTCCGTGAAAAAGAATACTTGGCACCAATTTCAGTGCAGATAGCAGGCTAGGTAGCTAACTGCTTCGCACAGCTACCATGACTCGACCATAAATGACAATCGTACCGTTCGCTGATATAGTCTAGTACCTCGACTTTATGATTTTGCGGGGTAAAACAGCTAAAAACGTGGCTTTTCACCCCTCAAATTTAGAAAGTTACGGTACTATACTCCGTGCAATTTGAAACCCATGGTTTTTACGACACCTATGAGGCAAAAAACCATAGGTTTCATTCTAATTTGAGTATAGAAGGCTTGCCCATAGTGTTGGTTAACTGCTGCTAAATGGATCAAAGCAAAGGGCAAGGCGATGAATAGGCTTATGCAGGCTGCATGGGAGAAGGTAAAAAAGGTTTGGCTGATAGGTAGCGCATTAGTACCAACACGCTCCTTTTTATACGATCTGATAAATTCATTTGGGTAGCCCCATTTTGATTTAAGTATAGTTATGAAAATCGCACTCATCTCTGACATTCACGGCAACGTGGCGGCACTGGAAGCCGTTACCGACCACGTTACGACTTGGCAACCTGACATCACCATTGTCAATGGCGATGTGGTCAATCGCGGCCCCAATTCGGCTCCCTGCTGGGAATTTGTGCAGCAGCGGCAGCGGGAAGACGGCTGGCTGCTGACGCGGGGCAACCATGAGGATTTTGTCCTGGCTTACCGTGAGCCAGCGTCCGAAAATGACCCCCATACCTTTGGCATTCACCGCCACGCCTGGTGGACGCGCCACCAGTTGACCAACGCCCAGCTTGACGGCATGGCCGCCCTGCCCGACCTGCTAACGCTGGCTGCCCCTGACAGCAGCGAGGTTCGCATTACCCATGCGTCAATGGGCAACAACCGGAACGGCATTCTGCTGGAAACCCCGGCGGAAACGGTGCGGACGCAAATTGGGGAGCCGCCGCCGCTGTTTCTCACCTCCCACATCCATTGGCCGATGGTGCGGCAGCTTGAGCAAACATTGATTGTCCGCTCTGGCTCGGTTGGCTCCCCGCGTGATGGGGATGTGCGGGCGAGTTATGCTCAGTTGAGTTGGCACATCAGCAATGGTAACAACGGCCGTTGGCACCCCGAAATTATCCGCGTTCCCTACGACCGCAGCCGCACCGACCAGGATTACCACACGCTGGGGTATCTGGCCGACGGCGGCCCCATCGCCGAACTGATTTACCACGAATGGCGCACGGCACTGCCGGTGCTGGCTCCCTGGCAGCGGCAATATCAAGCGGCGGTGATGGCAGGGGAGGTGGGGGTGGAAACGGCCGTTTCTGACTATCTGGCGGCTACTGGGTTTAGAGACAAGTAACAAGTGGCAAGTGGCAAGTCTCGTTGGCAACAAAACTTGCCACTTGCCACCTGTTACTTGCCCCCATTTTCACCACAAATATTCATGCAAATCAGCCACATGGCGGTAGCCAATGCGCTGGTAAAGCCGGTTCGACGTGGGGTTGCTGAGGTCAGTCAGGAGGGTACAAAACTGCCGCCCCTCATCCAGCAACTGCTGGCTAAGCGTGGCAACGCAGCGGCGGGCATAACCGTGTTCGCGCTTATCAAGCGGGGTAAAAACCATGCCAACGGCGATGCCGTTGGGGGTTGGCCGCAGTTTGGCCGTCATCGTCACGGGTTGATCGCCTTCCTCCCACAAATATAGCTCCTGATTTTGCACAAATT
>JAGQGA010000890.1:0-318 GCA_020432595.1 Anaerolineales bacterium
TCGGTGAGCCGGGCAATTTGGTCATCGTCCAGCGGGCCGGTGAAGCCGATGTTGACGGTGATGATGTCTACATTGGCGTTGGGCGGGCTGGTGCAATCTTCACAATCCTTGGCCTTGATGCGCTGATAATCAAGCTGCACTTTCACTTCTTCCAGCGGCCACTGCTTGCGCCGGGCATACATTTGCACCGTCATTACTTTGCAGGCGGCCAGTGAACTAAGCAGCAGGCCATAAGGATCGGGGCCGGTGTTGTCGCCGCCGTTGTGAACGGGTTCGTCGGCGTGGAGATGGAATTCGTGGTCGGCGGGAATTTCGACT
>JAGQGA010000890.1:328-742 GCA_020432595.1 Anaerolineales bacterium
GGTTGTTGAGGCTTCGGGCTGTTACGGGCATTTCTTTAGAAGTAATCAGTAATCGGTCATCAGTCATCAGTTTCGTACTGATTACTGATTACTGGTTACTGGTTACTGGTTACTGGTTACTGGTTACTGATTCGTCAAGATACCAACTGACAACGCCGTCAGTGGGCTGAATGCGCTGGGCGGGCCAGGTTTCGGGGGCGGGGGGGCCGTGGAGAACGGCCGTTACTGCCGCCGCCTTGCTTTTGAAAAAGAAAAAAAAGAGAACGTGGCGAGCGTCGTTGAAGAGCCGGGGGGTGAGGGTGAGGCGGTGGGCGGGGCGGTCTTCATAAACGGCCGTTACCGCCATCACCGCCTCCGTTTGCTCCTCAGCCCGCGCCGGGCCGGGGAAAAGCGAAGCCGTGTGGCCGTCGCTGC
>JAGQGA010000891.1 GCA_020432595.1 Anaerolineales bacterium
TGTCGTCTCAAAAAGGTCTGGTATGCACCCGCCCAATCTGCCCAATCAAGTACCCAAGAATCATCTTCTGGCTCTTCACCTTGCACAAATGTCTTATAAAATGTTGCCGATGGCATACCATACTTTTGCTCGTAAATTTTCAAATCCTCGTTTAGTGTCTGGAAATCAGCAATAATGTCTTGGAGCGTCATGAGCTTATCCCGAGAAGATTATCGGAGAAGTCTGAATAGATGCGCGGATAATGCGACTTTATGGGGATAAACGCGGTTTTTTTCCTTTATATCCGCGCAAATCTGCTCCGATCCACGTTATCCGCGATGCTATTTTCTTTTATTCCGACAAAATTTATTTGCCACTCATTTTGTGGCGAAAAATGAAAGACTACAGTGATTATCAAAAAATCCTGTAAATCTTGTTAATCCTGTCTAAAAAAGTCGGCAACGGCGGCAAGGAAGGGGGCAAATTGGGTGCGGCAGATGTGGTGGCCGGCGTGGGGGATGTGGACAAAACGGCCGTTTTTTGCCAACCCCACCACCTCCGTCGCCACTTCGGGCGTCACCAACGCCTCCTGCGCTACGTCGGCGGTGATGAGCAGGAGAGGGCATTGAATGGCAGCCACGGTGTCGCGCCACTGGTTGTTTTCTTCCCAGCGCAGCAGGTCAAACAACGCCAAATCCACCTGCTGCCGGGCAGCGACATAGGTGGCAACGTCAATGGCTGACCAGGTGGGG
>JAGQGA010000892.1 GCA_020432595.1 Anaerolineales bacterium
CCGGCTGGTACACGCCTTACCCCTACCCCCGCCGCAGCGGTTGGGGGGGCTGGTGGGGCGGCAGCAGCGACTCCTCGCGCAGCAGCACGCCCACCATACCCAGTGGCGAAAGAGGCGGCTCTGGTGGGCTGGAAGGGATGTCCAAGGGGGTGGCAGGCGGCTTGTCGAGCATGTCGGCCGGGTTGACCCAAATGCTCAACAACACCGCCACCACGCTCAAATCCACGCCGCCCAGCAGCAGCAGCGGTGGCTCTAGCGGCGGCTTTAGCGGTGGTTTTAGCGGTGGCTCCAGCGGTGGCGGTGGCAGTGCCGGGTTTGGCTGATCCAGTTATCAGTAATCAGTGATCAGTGATCAGTGATCAGTCTACCGCTGATTACCGATTACCGATTACCGATTACTGATTACCGATTACTGAAAAAAATGGGAAGAACATTAGGCATTATCTTACTGGCAGGTGGCATCATTGTTGGCATTATTGTTGTCAGCCTGATGCTGGTTTATTATCGTGAGGGGAGTTTGACGGGCGGCGCGGCGACGTTGGGAATCTTGTTAGGGATGTTGGTGCTGGTGCTGCCACAGCTTGGCTTTGGCGGCTATCTGTTCTGGAAGGGGGGGCAAGAAACGGCCGTTGCTGCCAAAGCCGCCAAACAGCGCGAACTGCTCAACATCGTCAAAACACGCGGCCAGGTTCACATTTCCGACCTCGTCATCGAAATGAAATCTACCC
>JAGQGA010000893.1 GCA_020432595.1 Anaerolineales bacterium
ATTGTGGCGCAGGGAGGAGAAAACGGCCGTTTTGCCCTCATCACCCCCGAACCGTTTGCCACCGTCAGCGGCGTGGTCGCCATCAATGGCACCATTTTGTCCACCAATTTCGCCAGCTACCGTGTTGCCATTTTCCCCGGCCTGCTCCCCGACGCGCTCACCATTTTGGCCGACAACCAAACCGACCACAAAACCAACGAACCGCTGGCCGTGTGGGACACCCGCCCCCTGCCCAACGGCCTCTACACCATTTTGCTTACCGTCCTCAACCAGGACGGTACATTTACCGAGCTAACGCGGCATGTAACAGTAGCCAACAAATAAAATAGGACGCAGATTTTCCTGATTTTCTTGATCAAGAAAATCAGGAAAATCTGCGTCCTATTTTCAAGGGCAGATAATCATGAACCAACCAGCGGTTGGCGCAGAAAATTGTGGCCGCCAAGACCTGCGAGATTTTGGAAACCTCGCAGGTCTAACCCATGCAGTAGGGGTGGGATGGCGCGGGGTAACACGGGGAGAACAAAAAGCGTTTTCTCCGCGCCGTCTCACCCTTGTGTCCCCCATCCAGCCCGTAGGCGGGTTAAGCATATGGTAGGGGCGAGGCGGTGTGGGCAGGCGCAAGGTGAACAGACACCCCACCCACCGCACCGTCTCACCCTTGTATCCCCCATCCAGCCCGTGGGCGGGTAACACAAGGGCGAGACGACCGGGCGACAAGGCCA
>JAGQGA010000894.1 GCA_020432595.1 Anaerolineales bacterium
CGTTTCCTCGATTAATGCAATTTTCTTGCTGCGACGCCAGCTTTTGATTTGCTTCTCCCTTGCCAGTGCGTCCCTGACATCATTGAAAGTCTCGCAATAGACAAGGCGGTCAATATTGTAACGGGCGGTAAAGCTCTGTGGATGCATTTTCGTTTTGTGTTCGTAGATGCGCCGTTCTAAATTGTTCGTGACCCCAACGTAGAGCGCCTGTTGAAAGCTGGCCATGAGATAGACGTAGTATTGCTTCATCCTAAATTCCCTCCAGGTGTCATTCCGAGGTCCCCCGAGGAATCTTTCACCTTTGCCATTAGAAGGATTCCTCACTTCGTTCTGAATGACAATGAAGCGCGTTTTTTGTTATTACGATAGCTTAGCCGGAGCCTGTAAACTACCCTGTCATTGTCATTCCGCGGTCCCCGAGGAATCTTTCACCTTTGCCAGTAGAAAGATTCCTCACTCCGAAGACTTCGTTCGGAATGACAATTGGGAGTTTTAGCGCAAGGTGAGGTCGGCGATCATGGTGAGGAAGACGGTGCTTTCTAGCTGGTTGTACTGGTCGGAGGGCGCTTCGGCCCAGGCGACGATGTCTTGCCCGTCTTCTACGCGGGCCATGAGGAAGCCCCAGACGGTGCCTTCGTCCGCGTTGTCGTAGCTGAAGTCCACCCGCAGCCAGACCAATCCGCCCAGGGGAAATTCATATGGCTCGCCCACTGCGAAGTTCTG
>JAGQGA010000895.1 GCA_020432595.1 Anaerolineales bacterium
CCGCCGCGCGCGAGGGCGGCGCACACGGCATCACCGTCAACCTGATCGCGCCGGCCTACGTGCGCACGCCCCTGGTGGAGAACCAGATCGCGGATCAAGCGCGCACCCGAGGCATTTCTGAAGACGAGGTCGTGGAGAAAGTGATGCTGGCGCCGGCCGCAATCAAACGGCTGGTGGAACCCAACGAGGTGGGCGACCTGGTCACCTTCCTCGCCTCGGACAAAGCCGGGGCCATTTCAGGCGCGGTGATGACGATCGATCTGGGCTGGACCGCAGGATGAAGAGAGACTGAGAGATCAAGAGATTGGGAGATTAAGAAGCGACCTTCGTCACCGCCCAATCTCCTAATCTCCCAATCTCCAATCTCTTAATCTCCAATCTCCCGTCTCCTCAATCCCCCCACTCCACCCCCCCTTCCAAATCCGGCCGCAACACCACACTCTCCTGCTCGTTGGGATCGGTGCGGGCGATGACCGCCGTGCACGGCTCGCTGTCCGACGCGTTGTAGGGCAGATGGGGCACGCCGGCCGGGATGTAGAGGAAGTCGCCCGGGCCGCACTCCATGTGTTCCTCCAAGCCGTCGCCCCACCACATCCCCGCGTGGCCCGACAGCACGTAGATCACGCTTTCGTGGGCCTCGTGCAGATGGGCCTTGGCGCGCCCGCCGGGCGGGATGGTGAGCAGGTGCATGCAGATCGCGTCTGCGCCGGTATTTTCGGCCG
>JAGQGA010000896.1 GCA_020432595.1 Anaerolineales bacterium
CACCACGGTCACGGGGGTGATACGGTCAACCAGCAGGGCAAACGGCCGTTTGCTTTCCACCACCACCACCCGCTGCTCATCCGGCACACCCGTCAGCCGCTGTCCCAGCCGTTCGCCCAGGCTGTAAACCGGAATTTGCTCCCGCGCCGTCTGCAAATAGCCGCACAGACCGTCCGCGCCCCCTTCGCCCTGCACCCAATCCGTCTGCTCAATGCTGCGGATGCAGTCCATATCAATGCCAAAAACATGTTTCCCAACGCCACAGCGAATCATGCTAAATGCGCCGTTTTGGCTGGTCTTGCTTTGTATCATCTCGTACTCCGGTAATCGGTAATCAGTAATCGGTAATCAGTAATCGTAATGTCGTTTCACGACCACTACGTGTACGGTAATCAGTTGCCTACACTGATAACTGATAACTGATTACTGAACACTGTTTCTTAACAAACGGGCAATCTGTGGCGGCGTGGCAATGTGGTCTACCACGCCTTCATCCACGGCACGCTGCGGCATTCCGTTGACCACACAGCTATCGGCATCTTGGGCGAAGGTTGCGCCTCCTTTGCTGCGAATCGCCCGCAGCCCCATCGCGCCGTCGCTGCCCATGCCGGTCAGGATAACCCCACGGGTGCGCTGCCCATACACCTGCGCCACCGACTGCATGGTGACATCTACCGAAGGTCGGTGCCCCTGAATTTTGGGTGCCTGATTTAAATAGAC
>JAGQGA010000897.1 GCA_020432595.1 Anaerolineales bacterium
TTTATAACAATGGTAATTTGACGCTGACCAACAGCACCGTCTCCGGCAACTCCGCAACCAATTATGGCGGCGGCATCAACTTTGGCTCTGGCACACTGACAGTGATCAACAGCACCATCTCCGGCAATACTGCCAATTATGGCGGCGGCATCCGCAACGAAGGTGGCACGCTGACAGCGACCAACAGCACTTTCTCCGACAATGAGGCAACTATCAGCGGCGGCGGTATGTACAATTCCGGCACGATGTATCTGGCGGGGACTATCTTTGCCAATAGTACCAGTGGTGGTAACTGCGTCAATAACGGCGGTACGCTCACTGACAACGGCTACAACCTGTCGGATGACGCGAGTTGTGGCTTCAGTGGCACATCAGCGAATAACGCGACTTTAAACCTGAGTGCCCTGAGCGTCACCACCACACCGGGCCAACAGGTTCACACCCCGCAAGCGGGCAGCGACGCCATCGGCGCGATCCCCTATGGCACGACAATCAACAACAATGGCGTGACGCTGGCCTGCAACCAGACGACCACCGACCAACTCGGCGCAGATCGTCCGATCACTGCGTTAACCGCGTGTACGGCCGGCGCAGTGGAAGTAGAAATGCCGCCCATCTGCCCCGCCTGGACGGTCACGACCGCCGCTGAGTTATCCGATTGTATCACCCTGGCGAACAACAACGAAAGCCCCAGCCCCACGGCCGACACCATCACCCTGGG
>JAGQGA010000898.1 GCA_020432595.1 Anaerolineales bacterium
CCTGTTGTGCGCCTAACGCCGTATCCTGTGGAATATAACGGCCGTTTGCGCCTCATGGTCATTCGCATACCCGAAACAGGTGCCCTGATAGGGTTGCTGGCAAAATCAGACATGCGGATGCTCGACCTGCCCGTGGCACACCGAGCATCACAGCGCAAGCTGCCCTTGCCGCTAGAATTTGTCAGTGGCTACGTGGAACTAGCGCGGGAAACGCTCATTATCCCTAACATGCAAGCCGTTCTTGCCGAACCGGTTCTGGCATAATGCCCTTATGTGCCAGGTACTTCCTATTGGATTAACAAATTGGAGATTATCGGAAATAAGAATTTCTCACGCAAAGGCGCAAAGACGCAAAGGAAAAATGCTTGGCGACTTTGCGCCTTTGCGTGACATAAAGTTAATTCCGATAATGTCTATTAATCAGGTAAATGTCATTCCGAGCGAAGCGAAGTCTTCGGAGGACCTCGGAAGGACAACAGCCAACAGAACCTAATCCGCATTTCGCTGCAAAAACGCCCGCACTTCATCCATATATGGCGTGTAGTCATGGTTGTTAAAAACGGCACTCGCCATCCGCACCGGGTCGCCAAAAAAGTAATACTCATAATGCGCTTGCCGTGCCCCAAAGGCTGACAGAGCCGTGTCCCACGCCAGCCGGAACAGCGGAATCCGCTCCTTCGCCTCAATTCTGGCACCCTGATAATATTTATCAATCTCT
>JAGQGA010000089.1 GCA_020432595.1 Anaerolineales bacterium
TGGGGTCGGTGTATGAACATCAATTAAGGGGGGGAAACGGCCGTTCTGCCCAGTTGCAAATCACCGCCTACGAACCCAACCGCACCCTCGCCTATTGCTATCTCAATGCCCCCGACTTCCCTTACCAAAGCGTCTGCTATGAGTTTGCCGCCACGGAAACGGGAACCAAGATAACGCATGTGGTAGTATTAACGGCCGTTGAGCGGCAACCCTTCCTCCTCTCCGCCCAGCGCATCAGCATTTGGCGCGATCTGTTTACCCTGAAGAAGCTGCTGGAGCCGGTTTCTGTTGAACAGGGGTAAGTGGTTCTGGATTGTTTAGCAGGAGATTAGAGATTGGAGATTGGAGATTGTGAACCTTCATCAATCTCCAATCTCCAATCTCAAGTTATAAAAGAGCCAGTTTCCTGCTAATCTTTTGCTCCCATCACAAAAATCCCCTTTTCTTGCCATTGCCAGTATAATCCGGTTCCGATAAAGCTTTGAATGAGGGTATACAATGAGTAAACCAAACAGACAGCAGCTTCTTGGTGTCTTGCTTGTAAGCATGGGCGCACTCGCCCTAGAAATCATCCTGACCCGCGTCTTTTCCGTGACGATGTGGTATCACTTTGCTTTTCTGGCAATTTCGCTGGCACTGATGGGGAGTGCCGCTGCCGGGGTGCTGCTTTATTTTTTGCCACAATTAACCGAAACAACCACAGCACGCCGCTGGATTGCCAACCTGACAACCTTGTTAGCTGTTGCCATTCCTATTATCTTTTTGACCTACCTGCAAATTCCGTTTGAACCGGTGCTGATGAACCGGGAAAGCTGGTTTGGTGGCGGGCAGCTTGGCTGGCTGATTTTGATTTTTGTGATCCTTTCGCTTCCCTTTTTCCTTTCGGGCATGATTATTTCGCTGGCACTGTCCGCGTGGTCGGAGGATGCGGGGCGGGTTTATGCGGCGGATTTGGTTGGTGCTTCGCTGGGCTGCCTGTTTTCCATTGCTGCGCTGGAATATCTGGGCGGTACGGGGGCGGTTTTGGCCGTAAGCGTGCTGCTGGCGGCAGCGGGGGTGGTGCTGGTGCAGGGGGGGGGCAGACAAACGGCCGTTTCCCTCCTCGGCTTCCTCATTTTGCTGCTTGCCTTTAGCTGGCAGCTTTGGCAACCTTGGCTCACCATCACTGTCAACAAAGCTGGTGGCGTTGAGCCAACCCCCGTTTACGAAAAATGGAATGCTCATTCACGAGTTACCGTGTACGAACCTGTCGGCTACCCATTTTTTTGGACAGTCAGCCCAGAAAAATGGGAGCAGACCATTGCCGATGACAGCTCGCTCCACCATGCCCTGCTGCTCATTGATGCCGTGGCTGGCACGCCCATTCAAAGTTTTGATGGCGATTTGAACAAAGTCAAATTTTTGCGTTATGACCTCACTGCACTAGCCTATCATTTGGTTAATGCCCCTAACACGTTGGTCATTGGTCCCGGCGGCGGGCGGGATGTGCTGTCAGCGTTGGTGTCGGGCGCACCCCACGTAACGGCCGTTGAGGTCAACCCCGCCATCGTCAACGCCGTGCGCGGCCCCTTTGCCGATTTTGCCGGCCATCTTTACGAACGGCCGGATGTGACGGTCGCCATCGCCGATGCGCGAGGCTACATTGACCGCAGCCCAGAGCAGTATGATGTCATTCAGGCATCGCTGATTGACACCTGGGCGGCGGGTGGTTCCGGCGCGTTTGCCCTGTCGGAAAACAGCCTCTACACGCAGGAGGCGTTCACCACCTACTTCAACCATCTCAGCGACCGGGGCGTTTTGACCGTTTCGCGCTGGTATTTGCCAAACCGGCCGGCCGAAACGCTGCGGCTGGTTTCCACGGGGATGGCGGGCTGGGAAGATGGCGGCGTAGCCGACCCACGCCAGCACATTGTGGTGGTGGCGCACAACACATCGGGGGCGCAAACGGAGGGGCTGTCCACGTCTTTGTTTAAGAAACGGCCGTTTACCCCCGAAGAAATTACGCGGCTACAAACGGCCGTTGCCGACCTCGGCTACCAAATCCTCTACGCCCCTGGCCTAGACACCTTTGAAGCCGTTGGCGACTTCATTGCTGCCGACGACCGACAGGCGGTTATTGACAGCTATCCGCTCGATATTTCACCCGCCACCGATAATCGGCCGTTTTTCTTCAACCTCGTCCTCATCGGCGACCTGTTCGACCCCGCTCTCAGCGGCAGCGGCGTATACCGCACCAGCATGGAGGCCATCCTCATTCTTTTTGCCGTCATTGGTATCACGGTGCTGCTGGGGGCGCTGTTTATCCTCGTCCCGCTGTGGCTAGGCACACGGCGTGGCGGCTTGCAGCGGCCCTCCCCTCGACTGCTGGGTTACTTTGCCATGCTCGGCATCGGCTTTATGATGGTCGAAATTCCCACCATCCAAAAGCTCACCGTCTATCTGGGGCGACCCGTTTATTCGCTGGCCGTTGTCCTTTTCTCGCTGCTGCTGTTTAGCGGTCTGGGTAGCTTTTGGAGCAACGGCTGGGATGATCAAACCCGGCGGCGGCTGGTGGCGCGGCTGTTCCCGGCCCTAGTCGGTGTGACGCTGCTCCACATGCTCTTTGCCGGGACGCTGCTGGCAATGACGCTGGCCTTTGGGCTAACGGTGCGGATTATCATGGCGGTGCTGTTGCTGGCTCCGCTCGGCTTTTTGCTCGGCATTCCTTTCCCCACCGGCATCCGCTGGGCCGGGCAAAACCGCCCCGGCGTGATTCCCTGGCTGTGGGGGATCAATGGGGTGATGTCGGTGCTGGGGTCGGCACTGGCAACGCTGTTTGCCATCCACATTGGCTTTCGCCTAACGCTGCTGCTGGCGGCACTGGTCTATGTGGCGGCCGGGTGGCTGTTTATGGCGGAGTTGGGGGTGAAGTGGCGGGGAGAAGAAACGGCCGTTTCTGCCTCCCAAACCCCGCAAACATCGGTGTAGAAAATAATTGGAGATTAGAGATTGGAGATTGATGAGGGTTCACAATCTCCAATCTCCAATCCCCAATCTCCAACAATCCTAAGAGGATAACATGACCCAATCAGCCCAGGTTTACGATTTTTTGGCCGAATTAAAAAAGCGCGTCAGTGGCGATTTGCGGACAGACCAATACAGCCGCATGTTTTACAGTACCGACGCTAGTATTTACCAGGTGATGCCCCACGGCGTGCTGTTCCCCAAAAACAGCGACGACCTCCACGCCGCCGTGGAATTGGCGGCCAAACACAAGGTGCCGCTGCTGCCGCGCACGGCCGGCAGCAGCCTGGCCGGGCAAGCCACCAACAAGGCACTGGTCATGGACATGACGCGCCATCTGGACAAGGTGTTGGAGGTCAACACCGAGGAAGGGTGGGTGCGGGTGCAGCCCGGCATTGTGCTGGATGAGCTAAACCTGTACCTGAAACCATTGGGCTACCAGTTTGGCCCCGACCCCGCCAGCAGCAACCGGGCGGCGATGGGAGGGATTGTTTCCAACAACTCTACCGGCAGCCATTCGATTATGTACGGCATGACCACCGACCACGTACTTGAAATGCGCGTCATTTTGAGCGATGGCACCATGACCGATTTTGGCCCGCTGACCGCCGCCGAACTACAGCAGCGGCAGCAGCGGGCGGGGCTGGAAGGGGCGATTTACCGGCGGATGGTGGCGTTAGCTGGCGATCCAGCCAATCAGCAGACGATTCTGGACGGTACGCCGCGCCATTGGCGGCGCTGCGGTGGCTATAATCTGGATCGCTTTATCCCGGTGCAAGCTGGCTCACCGTCGTTTAAGTGGCCGGTTGACCCGCGCTTTAATTTAAGCAAAATGGTGTCGGGTGGCGAGGGGACGCTGGCGGTGATGACGGAGATTAAGCTCAACATTGTGCCGCTGCCGAAAAAGACGACCCTGGCGATTGTGCATTTTGATAATTTGCCCACGGCCTTAACGGCCGTTCCCCTCATCCTCGAAACCAACCCCTCCGCCGTCGAACTGCTCGATAACCTGGGGCTGACGATGTGCCGAGATGTGCCGGAATATGCGCGGCTGCTGGAAACCTTTATCTTGGGTACCCCCAACTGCATCCTCATCACTGAGTTTTATGGCGAAAGTGAGGCCGAGTTGGCTGATAAGGTGGCAAAGTTGGAGGCGCATTTGAAGCAGGGGGGGGCGGGAGAAACGGCCGTTCTTCACGCCCATCGCCCCCAACAGCAAGCCAACATCTGGACCGTCCGCAAGGTGGGGTTGGGGCTGATGATGAGCATCAAGGGCGACCACAAGCCGATTCCGTTTATCGAAGATGCGGCCGTTCCCGTCGAGCATCTGGCCGAATACGTCACCAAAGTGGAGCGATTCTGCAACGACATCGGCACCAACGTCGCCTACTACGCCCACGCCAGTGCCGGCTGCATCCATATTCGCCCCCTCATCAACACCAAAAAGGCTGAGGAAATAGCCAAGCTGCCGCAGATTACCTCTTTTTCGGTGGATTTGCTGCGCGGCTATGGTGGTTCCTTTTCTAGCGAACACGGCGACGGCAAGGCGCGAAGCTGGATCAACGAGGCGTTTTTTGGTCCCGCCCTCTATAAGCTGTATCAGGATGTCAAAACGATTTTCGACCCCGACAACATCCTCAACCCCGGCAACATCGTCAACGCCCCGCCAATGACCGAGAGTTTGCGCTATGGGGCAGCGTATGAGGTCATCCCAATTCAGCCCAAGCTCAGTTTTGACGACGACATGGGGTTCCATCGCGCCGTGGAAATGTGCAACGGGGCCGGCATTTGCCGTAAAAAGACGACGGGGACAATGTGCCCCAGCTTTATGGTGACGCGAGAGGAGGAACACAGCACCCGTGGCCGCGCCAACGCCCTCCGCAACGCCATGTCGGGGCGAATGCCCACCACCGAACTAACCAGCCAGCGCATGTACGAAGTGATGGATTTGTGCATTGGCTGCAAGGGGTGCAAGGCGGAATGTCCGTCGTCGGTAGATATGGCAAAAATCAAAACGGAGTTTTTGGCGCAATATTATGAGGCCAACGGCACGCCGCTGCGGGCCAAGCTGTTTGGCAACATCGCCACCCTTAGCCGCCTCAGCAGCGGGATGATGGCTCCGCTGGCAAATTTTGGCACGCGCAACAAGCTGTCGCGCTGGCTGATGGATAAATATTTGGGGATTAGCAAGGAGCGTACCCTGCCGCCGTTTGTCTCCACCCCGTTTTTGCGCTGGTTCAAAAAGCACCAGCGGGCGGCCACTGCGCCCAAACCATATCGCAAGGTGGCCTTTTTCCACGATACCTTTATCAACTACAACTACCCGGAGGTGGGCATTGCCGCCGTGGAACTGCTGGAAGCGGCCGGTTTTGAGGTGATCATGCCGGGGCATCGGGATGACGGCCGTTCTTTTCTCTCTAAAGGGTTGGTGGACGATGCTCGCAAGGTGGCTCGCCACACCGTCAGCCAGTTGGCACCGTTGGCGCGGCAGGGGATTCCCATTGTGGGGGTGGAACCCAGCACCCTGCTAACGCTGCGCGATGAGTACCGCCACCTGCTGCCCAAAGACCCGGATATGATTGTGGTGGCGCAGAATGCCTACACCTTTGAGGAGTTTATTGCCCGGCTGGCAGACAAGGGGGAACTGAATTTGCGCTTTACCGATGCGCCGCGCAAGCTGCTGCTGCACGGTCACTGCCACCAAAAAGCACTGATTGGTACCCAGCCCAGCCACCGCGTCCTAACCTTGCCGCCAAACTACACGGTGGAGGAGGTGGATTCGGGCTGCTGTGGCATGGCGGGGTCGTTTGGCTATGAGGCAGAGCATTATGCGGTTTCGATGCAGATGGGGGAGAGGCGGTTGTTAACGGCCGTTCGCGCCACCTTCTCCGACACCCTCATCGTCGCCGCCGGAGTCAGCTGCCGCCAGCAAATCAAACACGGCAGCCAGCGCCAAGCCCTCCACCCCGCCCAAGTGCTGCGGCAGGCGTTAGTAGTCTAGACATAGCATAGCCTTCCTCCTATAATCATTGTAATGACTTTGCAACAAGCACATGGCTTCGTAGCATGGACTTGTTGATGCCCAATCACCGCATTTTGTTCAAGCAAAGCGAAACGACAATGATAAAGATACAATTTGCCGATTATTCCGACAGGTTATCAACTTTATGTACTCATTATGGTGTTGAACGGCTGGAGTTGTTCGGGTCAGCTACACGAGCCGATTTTGAGCCTGAGAAAAGCGATCTGGATTTTTTAGTCTTGTTTGGGGAAGATCATCCGCTTGGTGCTTTTGATCGCTTTTTTGGTCTTAAAGAGGATTTGGAAGCACTTTTTCAAAGATCGGTTGATCTAATTGAAATAAAAGCAATTAAAAACCCTTATTTCCGTCAGGCAATAGAAAAAGACAAAGTGCTCGTGTATGGAACTTGAGACAAAGAAACTCATCTATGACATGAGCCAAGCCATTGAGCTTATTCGCAAATTTACAAATGATGTGAAATTTGCAGATTATCGCGCCGATCCCATGCTGCGCTCGGCTGTGGAACGTCAATTTGAGATTGTTGGCGAAGCCCTTAACCGCCTCAAGCGCGTGAACCCTGAGCTGATGACTGGCATTACGGAGCATCAGCGCATCATTCATTTCCGTAATGTGTTGGCGCATGGCTACGATGTTGTTTCTGATGGGATTGTTTGGGATATTCTGCAAAACAAACTTCCTCTTCTACGTGAAGAAATTGAAAAAATTCGCCAAATACTCGATATGGATTGAAGGCGAGGTGTAGTAAATTCAACGATCTTACCTGTTCATGAGCTAGACATAACCCAGTGTTCTCCCTATAATCCCTTTAGTTACCACGCAAAAAATAGATGACAGTAAGCGCATGGACATTCCAACGGGCGATCTTCGTCGTTTTCTCCAGCAAAGACTAAACGACAGTGAGCTAACCAACTTCTGCTTTGACTATTTTCCCCAAGTGCAGCGGGAGTTTGGGGATGGGATGGCGCGTGGGCAGAAAATTCAGCTCTTGTTGGAATATTGCCGTCGTCATGGGCAGCTTCCTCACTTGCTCCGCAATCTGGAACGCGAACGACCGCAACAGGTACAAGCCCAACTTGCCCACCTGTTGTCCTCAACTCCCGCTGCCCAGCCGCAGCTCTCAACCCCCATTCAAAACAATCCCCGCCAAATTTTTATCAGCTATGCGCGGGCAGATGACGCGTTTGCTGAGCGACTGGCCAAGGATTTGCGGCAGGCGGGCTGGCCAGTGTGGATTGCCCCCGACAGCATTCGACCGGGCGAAAAGTTTGACGAGGCCATTGACCGGGGGCTGTTGGAATGCGGCATTTTTTTGCTGCTGCTGACACCTGTTGCCGTTGCTTCAAAGTGGGTGCGCGACGAAACAAATGCTGCGTTGCGAAGGCACCGACAAAACCAAATGCGGTTTCTGCCGCTGCTGCTCAAACCGTGTGCGGAACTTCCTCCACTGTGGAGCGGATACCAACAGATTTCTTTTACCGGCGATTATGGGGCAGGTTGGCAGGAAATGTATCACTGGCTTGACCCGACGGCGGTCGTGCCACTGCCCTCTTCAACGCCAAAGCCACCACCTGGCCAGGAGCCGCAGCGGGAAGCGGTGCAACGCCATGCCGCCCGCTTGTATGAACAATTACAGGTGGCTGTTGCCGCCGAAGATTGGGCAGAGGTAGTCCACCTGGGCGGCCAGATTCAGGCAGTGGCCGGGGAATACCGTGATGTACGGCGGCTGGTGGGGGTAGCGCGAGGGAAGCTGCAAATACCGCGCACTCAGCCAAAAGCAGAACCAATACGCCCAACAACGGCTCCAATGAAGAAGCCGCCTGCCGTAACGAGCCGTCGCTGGTCGCTCTGGCTAGTGGGCGTAGTGGGAGCTATCGTTGTTGTATGGATCATCAGTAACAAGATTGGTGGTAGCGTATCTCCACCTACATCGGTGCCAACGGAACAGTCAACCAAAATTGGCAATAGCGCATCTTTGCCTACATTGGTGCCAACGCTGCAGCCAACCAAAACTCCTTCTGAAGATGTTAGTGAATTAGGAACGGTTTGTGATGAGCAGGGTTGCAACGGCGAGGAGCGGAGGCGAGAGAAAGATGGGGCAACAGTAGTGTATGTGCCAGCGGGGACATTTACGATGGGTAGTAACGCCAACGATGCTAATGTAGGTGACGATGAATTACCGCAGCATGATGTGACCCTGGACGGTTTTTGGATCGACCAACATGAAGTTACCAATGACCAATATGTACGTTGTGTAAATGACGGCAACTGTGATACTTCGCGGTATGCTGACGATGCAACATTTAATGGCACTGACTATCCGGTGGTTGGTGTATCCTGGAATGATGCCGTAGATTATTGTAATTGGGCTGGGTCGCGGTTGCCCACAGAGGCGGAGTGGGAGTATGCAGCGCGGGGAAAAGACGGCCGTTTATTCCCTTGGGACAACGATGGCGTTAGCTGCTCATTAGCCAATTATGGTGGTTGCATCGGTATGACAACGGTTGTTGGAAGGTATTCAAAAGGCGTAAGCTGGGTTAACGCATTTGATATGGCAGGAAATGTTTGGGAATGGGTGCAAGATTGGTATGATGAGAACTACTATGAAAATTCACCTAGAGAAAACCCACCGGGGCCGGAAACAGGCACAATAAAGGTGCTGCGCGGCGGCTCGTGGAGCAACCTCGAACAGTACGTCCGTGCCGCCAACCGTGGCTTCAACTCCCCGGCGCTCAGTCTCAACAGCGTAGGATTTCGGTGCGCCCAGGAGTGATTCTCCCCATTTCTGGGTTCTGGATTTCTGGGTTCTGTTTGGGGGAGTTTGAGGGGGTGTCCCCCTCAACTTTGATCGCGGCAAAAATTCAGCCTCGTCCGTGTCCATTTTCCTAGTGGTGGGCTTGTTGCCCATGTTTAGCTCCCCTCCCTTCTCCTCACTTTACAAACCCTTTACAAACTGATTACAACTTTTTGGCATTTGGCCTGTACCGTTTAGTCGCATAAGGATAGGGGTTGTTGACAACGTGCCAACAGCCAAAGGATCTTCCAACGGCCGATAAATCCTTCTTGCGCGGCATCCCCTAACTGATTACCGATAACCGACTACGGCAACCCTGGAGGTCAAGATGGCACTGTCTCGACGTTATTTTTTGAAATTGGGGGGCTTAACGGCCGTTACTGCCACCACCACCGCCTGCTCCCTCGCCGGCCGTGCCCTCAACCAGGACGAACTGCCAGCGGAACTAACGTGGTCGGAGGTGAAAGGGGAAACGGCCGTTTCTCCCGACCCTGCCTTATGCTTCCTCAATCTATGCCAACTGACCCGGTCTCCATCCTTACCAGCTTGAAGGCTCCGGCGACCTCACCATCGCCACTGATTACCGCAATATTTTGGGTGAACTGCTGCACAAGCGACTGAACAACCCGCTCTTGGCAGACACTTTCCCAGCTACACCGCCACCGAATTGGGTATTGTCGTGCCTTGTTAGCCAAGCTTTCCAAAGCTCGCTTTTTAGCCTAGACCGGCAACTATGACAAGTGGCTGAGTACTAATAGGGCGGTTCGGCCGGCCCGTCATAGCCACACATTCCCATGCGCGGCGAATTTACAATAGGCATTGGCTCGCCATAATCGTCGTGAGGATGAACGGCCGTATGCTCATCACATAACTCACACTGTTCATCCTCTCGTTCATATAAGCATTGCATACAAATATGCGTTGCTGGTTTGCCACACTCCAGACAAACAAATTCTGGGGCAGCATTACGCGCCATCAAAGCGATGGGATTCTCTGTAGTTGGCCGCCCTTCGCGCACATCCACCACCTTGATCACCAACTCAGAAGTTGTGCCAAAGTCATACTCATAAGGAATACTCATCCCAACGGCAAACACCTCTTCAGCCGCAATATCCATAGGCTCCTCATCCCCCCAGCCAAACCCACCCTCAAAAATTTGGGTGTAGCGTGTATCACCAATGGTAAAAGCACTCAAATGGCCGCAGCATTCCAGCCAAATTGCCCGTAAATACCCATCTAAATCCTCCAACTCCGCCTCACCCCTTATTTCCAAATGCAGCCAATAATCACCGCCCCAGGCATCAGCCACCTGCAAATGATAAATCTTTTGCCTGGTTCGCTTCGTACTATTGGCCTCATCAATCGCCTGCTGTCTGGCTTCACAGCTTTTCAAATGCTTGGTCAGCCCACTTTTACTCATTTCACGCCCACAATAACCACAATTCCCTCGCGTCTGCTTACGCCGTCCCATAGCCTAAACCTCCTTGTTTAGGTGATCTGACCCGGGCTAAAAAAATCAACACGGTTCAAATACAGCACCCGAATCGCATCATCAGCAAAATCAATGCGAGAAACGGAGGTGTTGTTGATCCGAAACCACAACCATCTTGTTTCCTCTCCCAGCGTCCTCCCCGGCTGGGCAAAACCAAACAAAGCCGTGAGCAACGCCTGGAAAAACCCGCCGTGGCTTACCAGCGCCACCCGATCATCCGTCTTCCCATGCCGCACATAAAGCTCTTGCAAAACTTGATCGGCACGCGGAAACATTGCCTCATGCGGCTCATATGGGCGGTTCCACCAGCCTTCGTGGTTCAGCGAATCGGGCAGCACCAAGCGAGGGAAATGCGCCTCAAAAAAGGCACGGTTCGGCCCAACCTGTCCATATTTATCCTCGTTGTCATCATCCAGGTACAGGCCACCATGCTCATGAATTTCCGGCCAGCTTAACAGCGGCATATCAAAAGCATCGGCAATATAGGTGCCCGTCCGCACGGCGCGAAGCATCAAACTTGTGTAGATATGGGTGAAATCAAAGCCACGGCTGTTGTCCCAATCATTAGCATCATACCCGCGCTTTTGACTAAGAAAACGGGCCACGGTTTGCGCCTGCTGGTGTCCCAGTTCGGTAATATCGGGGTCAGCTGTGCGCCCAATTTCGGCTCCTGTGGCCGCCCAAAGGGCGTTGTTTTCTGATTGGGCGTGGCGAATAAAATACAACTGCATAGGATTTATCCTTGTGAATAAAGATGAACGTCTCGCTGCGGAAAAGGAATCGAAATTCCCTCGGCATCAAAACGAAGCTTGATTTGTTCTGTAACGTCAAACCAGACATGGGTGTAATGGTCGGCCGTGGTGTAAGGCCGCACGGCCAGATTGACGCTGTTATCAGCTAGTTCGAGAACATTGACCGTAGGTGCCGGTTCTTTTACAACCAAAGGGTGGGCTGTAAGGATGTCAAGGGCAATCTGCTTGGCTTTACGTAAATCATCGCCATAGCCAATCCCAAAAACCATGTCCACCCGCATGACCCCTTTTTGCGAATAGTTGACAATGGGTGCACCCGTGACTTGGGCGTTGGGAATGATAATGGTTTTATTATCACGGGTAACAAGAATCGTGCTAAAAACGAGAATGTTTTCAACTTTGCCAAAAATGGAGGCTGCTTCAACCCAATCTCCGACCTTAAACGGCCGAAAAAGCAAAATCAACACCCCCGCCGCAAAATTCGACAGCGCCCCTTCCAATGCCAGACCCACCGCCAGCCCCGCCGCCCCAATGACCGCCACAAACGAAGTGGTTTCAACGCCCAGTTGGTTGAGTGCCGCCAGCACCACAAACACCAGCAGAGCATAGTAGCCTAAATTGCTGAGAAAGTGGGTGAGCGAAGCATCAAGCCGCGACCGTTCCAGTGCTTGCCGCAGCCCATTGCCCAGCCGCCGCGCCAGCCAAAAGCCAATGACAACAATGGCTACTGCTCCGGCCACTTTAAGGCCATAGGTCACAATCAGGTCACGAAGGTAGACAGTTATTGAATCCATGCGATACTGCTCCAGATGTTTGCTCACTTAATGGTATCGCAAAAGAAGCGTGGGTAAAAACGCTAATTTGGACTGAATAACCGGCTAGGCTGAGGCAGAGCAACCCCTTGTGTGCAAGTTCAAAACCCCTTTCCCACCCTCACCACACCAACAAATCAGCATCGTGGTCGTAACATTACCCAATACCCGGTACGCTTGTAACCTTGCTGGGTCTACATTGTACGTCGTTGTGGGAATCGAACCCACTGGGCGTGACCCCTCACACCCGCCATTAGGTGACAGCT
Organism: Anaerolineales bacterium; assembly: GCA_020432595.1. Next base: position 12,160 of record JAGQGA010000089.1, read on the forward strand.
TGGCCCGCTGCCCAGGGCTTGATGCTCGCCTTGGCTGTATGGCTACCCACTTTGAAATTAGGGCTGCAAGTCAGTTACCCAGTTGGCTGACTGTAGCTTCGTGTCTAGCTCACGGTATTGACGTGCTAAATCGTCGGCCTGCTTTTGCATCTGGGCAACGTTGAGCGTGCTTTGGAATTTAACCTCTGATCTGCTGTAACGCTCCTGCGTAATGGTGGCGGCTTCCGCTAACGCGGTATAGAGGCCATGTTTATGGCGCAGCCCGTCGCGCATAGCAATGGCATCGGCAATGGTCAACTGCCCTTCCAGCAGGGTGTTGGCGTTGGTTTTGTTGATTTGCTGGATGCTTGTCACAAGCTGCTGGGAGACGCGCTCATATTCTGCCAGTAGTTCAGTGGGGTTTTCTGCTGGGTCGTCGCCTTCCTGCACTTTGGCG
>JAGQGA010000008.1 GCA_020432595.1 Anaerolineales bacterium
CCAAAGCCGGGGATGCCGCTGCCTGTGCCGCTTATGTGCAGGGGTATAACAACATTCTTTATGGCACGCGCTTCTTTGATGAAGTGCCAGCCAACTGGCAAGACATTGATTCCCTCTACGTACTGCTCTTCATCTACTCGCTGGATCGCACCCGCCCCGCCTATCTTTCCTGCGCCAACTCTGGGCGTATTGATGATTTTAACTACAGCCTAGCCTACACGACCATTAACGACACGCTGGAAGTGCTAAACCCAACCGTGCAAAGCGCCGCCAGCCGATAAAAAATCAAGCGTTCCGTTGTGCTGTAGCAAACGAAACGCCCGATCGGGTACTGTTTCACGTGAAACAGTTATGTCTATTTGTTCATACGGTAGAGACGCAAAATTTTGCGTCTCTACTTTTTATTCAATGACAAACGGGGTACTGGATGAACGACCCCATACCGTCAAATCATACATGGCATAGACCTCGGTGGGCATGGCGGTGAAGATGCCCCGGTGCTGAGCGCGGGCAATATAGGTAAAGGTGTGGGGGCCACTGTCCATTTCGGTAATGAAGAACGTCACACGGTCACGATGTACCTCTTTGTAGTTGTAGCCAAACTGCTGCCAGCGGTATTCTGGCTCTTGATTATGCAAACCAACACGGCTGCTGGTGTTCAATTTTTCGTTGAGCGGCTCCAAGCCACCCGGCAGCATGTCTTCCACCATCATGTAGGCGGCGTTTTGCGGCAGGGTGACGCGAAGCTGGACGCGCACGAGCTGGCCGGGCGCAACGGCCGTTAATACCTTCCCCGTCTTCACATCCACATAACTCCGCTCAATCTTCACCACACCCGCCGCCGCAATCTCCGCTTGCGCCAGGTAAACGCGATGGTTGAGGGTGAGATACAAACGGCCGTTTGCCCCCTCCCCCTGCCGCACCACCAGCCGATTCGCCCCTGCTTGCAGTTGCTCCGCCGCAATTTCCAGGCTCACCGACGGCTGCCCCGGCCCTAGTGTGCCAGTGAAAAGCGGCTCGTCGTTGAGCAGCACCGTGTAGGGGGTGTTGCCATTTTCGGCAAAGCTGGTCGCCAGCAGATGGTCGGTCAGTGCCAGAATGGCAAACGAGGTTTCATTGGTTGTACCCCAACCCTGCGCCCGTCGCTGTGTCATCAGCCAGCGCACAGCGGCCGTTTCTGTGGCCGTGCCGGGGCGCATTTGTGCCAGTGCCGACACCACCAACGCGGTTGTTCGCACGTCGGAAGCCATCGTTTTGCTGGTGTATTCCCCATCGTGGTTGGCACCAGACCAGTGGACAAGGTTGTTTTGAGTGGAAACGGCCGTTTCTACCACCCCATCCAACAATTCCTGCCCCTTCGCCGTTTCCCCCTGCGCGTGCAGCGCCAACGCCAACGCCGTTTTGCCAAAGGTATCCAACTGCGCCACATCCCGCTCATACGCCCGCAGAGCCGCCTGCTCATTGGCCTGACCCGCCAGCGACAAGCTGTAGAGGGCAAAAGCACGAACACGCTGATCCATCTGGGGCAGATTGTCATTGAGCCAAGCCGCGCCCCGTTCCAGCACCGCCGGGTCAATCTCATGCCCGGCATCCTCAACCAAGGCCAGCCCAAACAGCACCCAGGCCGTCTGGTAAGCATCGGTGCGGTCGTCAAACCACCAGCCCCAGCCGCCATCGCTGTGCTGGAAGCCATAGAGCCGCTGCACGCTGGCGTTGATTTTGGCCTCCAGTTCGGGGTCGCGGGAGCCAATGCCAAGCTGGAAGAAGGCGCGGCTGACAACGGCGTTGGGCAGGGCGCGGCTCATCGTTTGCTCCACGCAGCCATAGGGGTAGCCGGTGAGGTAATCCAGCCCTTCGGTCATCGAGCCAGCAATGGAGCGGCTGAGTTCGAGGTGAACGCCCCCTCGCGGCAGGGCGTTGGTGGGCTGGGTCAAAGTTGTAGCCCACTCCCCCTGAAAATCGGCGATTTGGGTGACGACATCAGGGATGGACAACGGCCGTATTTCCAGCGGCAGGGCAATGGCATCCACAAGCTGCTCACCAACGCGGGCGTTGAATTGCAGCGTGGTGGATCCCGCCACACCCGCAAACACGCTCCAGCCGACAATTTCACGCTGGCCGGGGGGAACGGTAACGGTTTGGACAACGGTTTGGGGGAAGGAAACGTGGGGCGAAACGGCCGTTTCCACCATTTCCACCGTAATCGTTTGCGGCGCATCGCTGAAATTTTGCACCAGCGTTGAAAGCTGCACCCGGTCGCCAGCCGTTAACCCCTCCGGCAAAATGGGCTGAATGACGATAGCTTGTTTGGTTTGCACGTTGATAAACGCTTCGCCAACCTGGGTGTCGGTGGTGGTGGCAACGGCCGTTAAGCGCCAGCTTGTCAGCGAATCGGGCATTGTCACCGTCACCGTCGCCTCGCCGTTGTAGTCGGTGTGGAGGACGGGGAACCAGGCAGCCGTATCGGGAAAATCGGTGCGTGGCCCATCAATCCCTTCGGGGCAATCACCACAGCCATCGCCACCACCACCGCCCATGCCCCCTTCCCACAGATACCGGTCGGGCGAGAGCGAATCGCTGGCGCGGGTGGTGCGGTCGCGGAAATAGTAAAACGAGTCGTAGATAGAGCCATTTAGCACCTCGCTGAGGGCAAAGATGGCTTCGTCAACCAGCGCCAGCGACACCTCGGCCGAAACTGGCACCCCGGCCGGGTTGGTGACGCGCACGGTAAACGTGGCTTCTTCCCCCGGCGCGTAGCTTGGCTTGTTGGGGGTTAGGGCAACCTGAAGCTGTTTGTCAGCGGCGGGAACGACGAGATTGATGCTGCCGATCACCAAACGGCTTTCGGGCAAGCTGTAGTAAGTGTCTTCGGTGAAGGTGGTGTCTAGTGGTTGCCAGGCGTTGACCAGTAGATGGATGTTGGGAGCATCGCTGGGCAAAACGGGGATTTCGACGCGGGTGACGGGGGCGGTGAGTTCAATACGCTGCTGGCGATGAATGGTGTCACGCTCCCAAGTAAGCAGGGCAGAGCCGTCAAAATCGGACTGGATAAAAAGCTGTGCCGTTTCGCCGGGGGCGTATTGGTCTTTGTCGAGATAGAGCTTTAGGCCAGCGAAGCGACTGTAGTAACCATTGCCCTGGTCTTGGTAAGCATAGAAGTAGGTGGTGGAATTGAGGTTACGACGACGGCTGTCCACACCGGTAATGGTGAGCTTGTAGGCACCGGTTTGGGGTAGGGTGATGGGGTGGAACAAACGGCCGTTTTCGTTCGTTGCCGCCGTTGCCACCAAAATTGGCTCGGTGTATTTGTCTTGATCGTAGCTGTAGCGGGTGAGGGTGAGGGTGAGGGAACGGCCGTTTACCGGCTCTCCTTGAATGGTTTTCACCGTAACCGGCAGTTGGAAGGGAGCGTTGGCGGAGAAGAACCGGTTGCGCTGGTCAATGATCAGCTTTTCGGCCGTGGCAAAAAGCCTGATCGCCGTGAGGCCGCTAACCGTTTGATGGCTGCCGTCATCCACCGTGGCTTCGATGGCAAACGGCATACTGTCACGCTCGTAAAGCTGTTGGGCAAAGTTATCGGTAGTTAGCGTGGTGGTAAAACGGCCGTTTTCATCCGTTTTGCCCGTAATCGGTTCAGAAACATAGCCGCGCCAGGCATAACGCCGATAGACGTGCAGGGTCACGTCCGCATTGGGTACCGGCTCGCCCAGGTAGTAGGCGGCATCTACCGTAATTTGCACGGTGTCACCCACAACAACCTGGGTTTGGTCGGTGGTGATGGTGACGCTGAAATCGGGTTTGCGATACTCCTCAACCTTGAAAATCTGGCTGTGGCCTTCCTCCAAAGCGCGAATTTCCACGCTGTAGTCGCCCAGCATGGCTCCCTCAGCAAGAGTAAAGCTGCCGTTGACAGTGCCGAACCAGTTGGTTTGCAGGGTACTGGTTTGGACAATGTTGTGGCGGGCATCCCGAATGAGGGCGGTAACGGCCGTTTCCTCCGGCAAAATATCTAACCGGGCATCGTTGTTGCGGCGAATGATGGCCTTGTAGTAGACGGTTTGGCCGGGCTGGTAAATGGGTCGGTCGGTGTAAAGATGAACGGCGGCCTCCTTGGGTGTGCCGGCCCAACCATAATACGATGTCCAACTACCTCCTAATCCGGTGAGCGTTGTTTGGCCGTTTAGCTCGGCGGCGACAAGGGTAACGCCTTCCAGCGGCTGGGAGAAGGTGGCAATACCATCCTCGTTGGTGGTGGCCTGGTTTAGGGCGGTGGCATTGCGGTCATAGAGGGTGACGGTGGCGTTGGGTTGGGAACGGCCGTTGCGGTCTGCCACCCAGGCTACAAGCTGCCCATCGCCCTGTTTCACCGCCACGGTGTGGTCGCTGAGCATGACAAAAAGCTGGTCGTTGATGGTACCATTGCCTAAATCGAGCAGGTAAAGACCGGGAAGCGTATCAGCGGGCAGCGTGGTTTCGCTGATGGCCTGGGTGGTGGTGATGGGCCAGGTGGAAACGGCCGTTAAACCATCCGTCGCCACCGACTGCGGCTCATAATCCCAATAGCCGCCATACAAACCAGCAAAGCCAGTGCCATAACGCTGGATAAATTGGGGGAGCGTTAGCGGGTAAAGCGTGGCCGTCACCCCTTTGCTGTTCCTGTGGACGCTATATTGCACGGCGCGGCGGCCATCGGGGAAAAGCTGCTGCACATTTTCGCCCCAGCCAAAGGTGGCGACTGGCTGGGCAATGGGCGCAGGAGCGGTGGTAAAACGCTGAATACGTTCGCTCTTAAGCAATTGGACACCGTCAGCACCGTAAATGGTAGGGGTAATGGTGATGGTGTATTGTGTGTTGTGTTCCCAGGCGTTATTGGCAGGGGTGATGATAAGAACGTTGTCTTGCCAGCTAAAACGGCCGTTTATGGCCGGTGTAATGGTGACAGCTTCTTCAACTGCGGCATGGTCTACGAGGTTGGAAAAGGCAATACGAACGTTTGTGTCAACGGCCACCTGATGGCCCAAGGGGTGCATGGCAGTGATAAGAGGTGGGGTAGTAAAGGAATGGGTTTTAGGGACAGGCAAAACGATGCCGTTTCGATCATGCAAGGGGGCAGTAAATTTGAGAAGATAGGTTGTGTCTGGTTCAAAAATGGCGGTAGGGGTAAACAAAACGGTCGTTTTGTTGGTTGACCATTGCCAATGCCCAGCGATGTCGGGAGAAAAGGCGAAGGTATCGCTGAGTCCGGGATCAATGGGGTAGTTGAAGTAGAGGCGAACGGCCGTTTTACCGTTCGCTTTAACAGTGTCATCTAGTTTGGCGATAGAGTCGGCTAAATGATACGGCCAACTGAGATTGCGACCAAGGGGGATATTTTGCTGGGAAACGGCCGTTTCTGCCAGCCGCACCTCATATTCTTCATCCCCCACAAACGGTTCCGTAAATGTCAACGCCAAATTGGTCTCGCTTTTCCATTCGATGGTAAAGGTCAGTGGCGGGTTGACCGCCAGGGCGGCCATGACCGAATCGGCGTTCATGGGTTGGGTGAATTGGAGATGGATGGTGGGGTAGAGTTGGGTAAAAACGGCCGTTTCCGGCACTGCCTTCACCTCAGGGGCAACGGCATGGTGCAGCCGCCACCGCTGCGGCTGGGCCAACGTTTTGCCATCGGCACTTTGCAGCCCACTGTGCAGCGTCAGCGTGCTAACTTGCCCGACAAACCCCCAGCTAGGGGTGAAGGTGAAGCTGGTGAAATCATCGTTCCAAACGGCTTCGCCTGGTGTAGAGGGATCAATCAGCAGCGGCATTTTCATGCTGCCGGGGGCCATGGGCTGGTTAAATTGAATGGTGATGGGGGCGGAAGCCGGGTAGCCATCCAGAGGAAAGGTTTCGACGAAGGTGGCGGTGAGAGTTTCCGGCACGGGGGTTTGGGTGGGGCGCAGGGTGGGGGTAGGAACGGCCGTTTCCGTCGCCATTCCCTCCTCCGTGGGCGTGGGCGGGATTTCCAGCGCGGGGCCGGTGGAGCCGCCGCAGGCAATGGGTTGCAGGGTCAACAGAAGCAACGGGATAAACAGTAAAACAGCCGCGAACTTTCTCATGATGGTTCTCCCGACGCAGACAAACGCGCCAAAGCTGGCAATCTGCATCTCGATTGATCTCTTGTTGGTTGGCTCGGTTGTGCTAACGAGATGAGGGTAGTGTAGGGGAAAACGGCCGTTTGCCGCTCAACGTGAAACGGGTGGGAAAGCTACGGAATGGGTATGAAAGTGATGGGGTGAGATTGGGAGATTGGGAGATTAGGAGATTGAGAGATTAGCCGCGTTCAATCTTTTGAACAAGCCAGAACCGAAAGCGTTTCACAGAGGTTCACAGAGAAGGCACAGAGGGGCACAGAGAAGAAATGAGTCTTTTTTCGCTTCCTCTGTGAACCTCTCTCTTATCTTTGTGTAACTCTGTGTCATATCTCGTTTAGTGGCTCGTTTTTCAGGTCATAGACGAATTCGCAGTTGTCAGGATATGAACAGACTCCCCCAGTGCTTTCGTAGAGCCGCTTGGCGGCCACATTGTCATTTTCAGTGCCGACCCAAATGTCTTCTACATCGCTGTTCTGGCACAGTTCCTTGAGCAAATTGATTAGCCGCTTGCCAATTCCTTGCTGGCGGTGGGCTGGTGCCACCTCCATCTCGAAAATATAGACCATAGAGGCATCACAGCATAGGGCTGGCATTCTGTAGGCCGTTAAGAAGGCGATGGGTAAACGGCCGTTTAACGTAATAATGAGATAATTTGTGTCCTGGCTCAAAAAACGGTGCAGATAGGGTAGCGTCGGCTCGCGTCCGTCCCGTTCATCGGCCGGCATCAAGTTACGAACGACTTGCAGAGCAAGTTGCTCATCGCCTGGCTGGAGGCGTTGGATTTCGGTGTTCATGTGTGTTTTTCCTGGGATAAACGGCCGTTGGGTTACACTATAAAACCATTGCCACTGAGCTTCAACCCTTGCGAGGATGCCTACTGGGGGTGTAACCGGCTTGGGAAGTTAGCAAGGAGCATGGCTTCTAAAAACTGCAAGTGTTGCCTGCTCTCAAATTCTGACTGCTTACCCCCCAAGTCCGGTTTATGCAGGGTTGGGCTGTGCACTCTATTGAAATCTTGCACACAGGTATATTTTTGTACATGAGTCATATACGACTGTGACTGGTAGTATAAGAACCCGATTTAGTTGTTATTATTAGTCGCTATAACGCCACCAACTCCAAGATGATGCACAATCTCCAAAGTTATTATTATGAGTATCAGAGTCCTCATTTTTACCATAGCATTGATATACTCTACCGCCACCATCATGGTGCTCATAAAACTCAACTACTACGCCTTCTTCTAGGTTCCATTTTAATGAAGATAAACAATCTTTAAAATCTTGAGTGTGAAGACTGTGCTTAGACTGGGATGCATACTTTGTGACTGCAATGATACGCTTTCTTCCAGATTCACTGAAGTTTTTGTGTTCGTATAAAACAATTGTGTTTAGAGAAACATCAGACATTGCTAAACTCCTTTTATTTGTACAATTTACATGCAATTGTATATTGAACATTTCGTCAACAACCGACATCTGATAAACAATATTACATTTATTACCTCCTTTTGATGGTTTTTAACGCAACCCAATTTGGCTCCACCTGCACAAAAGGATTCGGAGCCGATAAGCTCGGTATCCACCCTGTGTCAGATAAAGCTAAATTTATCAATGGCGATGATCTGATTCATAGTATAAACGAGGCTAAAAATGGTGGCAACAGGTTTCTCATTATCAAGCATCAAGAAAGGGTAAGGAGGAGGAAAACGGCCGTTTTCCCCCAACATGAAACAGCTACCAGCTACAGAATTGGCTCCATCACTCTTGGTTCAACCTTTTTGAGGATTTCGTCGCGGGTAGAGAGCGTTTTTAAATCATATATCGCTTGAAGATTGAGCCAAGAGACTGGATCACCGCCAAAATAACGTGCCAAACGCACGGCGGTATCGGCCGTAATCGAACGGCGTTCCTTAACAATTTCGTGAATGCGCGTTGCTGGCACGCCTAGCGCCAACGCCAGCGCGTTGACGCTCATGTCTAACGGAAGCAAAAAATCTTCGCGCAAAATTTCCCCCGGGTGAACGGGGCGCATACGATTGATGGGTTGGGTCATTACCGATACCTCAATGATAATCTACAATCTCAACATTTATTGGGCCACTTTCAGTCCAAACAAAGCAAACACGAAATTGGTTGTTGATACGGATGCTAAATTGTCCTTGCCGATCTCCCTTGAGGGCTTCTAGCCGATTCCCGGGTGGGGAGCGCAAAAAATCAAGCGTTTGTGCAGCATCTAATTGGGTTAACTTCCGAACAGCCACATTCTTGAATGCCCTAAATTGAGGGGGATCATTCCCTTCGTAAAGAGCCTGTGTATGTTTGCAGCGAAATGACTGAATCATGCCAACATTGTATTACGTGCGGCGTAATACGTCAATCGGAAAAGTTGGGTTTTTGGGCAGCGAACATCAAGAAAGGGTGAGGAGGGGGAAAACGGCCGTTTTCCCCCTCAACATGGAAGCCAGCATTCGCTCTGTCACTTGGTGAAACGGCTGTACCATCATCATCTATCTATATCGGGGCTGTTTCACGTTACACGATGCTTTACTCGTAAAACTCCGGTACTTTTTTGAGTGTTTCCCATTGCTCACTGTCGTGACCGAAAATCACCAGCTCAATATGCTCCCGTTCGACTAGATCAAGCAGTTTGATCGTACTTGCCCGGATCGCTTCCGCATCCGGGTTACGGTCGTCATCCTGCTCTGCACGGGTAAAGCCCTCGGCGAAAGGCACTGCGTCAATCGGCAATAATATCGCCCCCATTTTAGGCAAATGCACCAGCACCGATTGATGTCCCGCTACATGCCCGCTTGTCTCAATCAGCTCCAGCCCTGGCAGTAGTGCCGTATCTCCGTCCACCAGTCGAATGCGGTCTGTTGGTTGATCCCACTGAGGGCGATTGGCTGCAAAACGTGGGTTGCTCGCCGCTTCCAAATGATGCTCACGCTGAACAACATAGTGCGCTTTTGTGAATGCCGCATGTCTGCCGGCATGGTCAATATCGTAATGTGTCGAAATGACGGTATCAATATCGTCCGGTTGAATACCAATGCTTGCCAACTGCTCGATAACGTCGCGCCCGTTCTCGAAGTCCGATCCTTCTTCGGGGATCATCTCTGGAAGGCCACTATCAATCAGAATATTCTTGCCATCACTCGTTTGCACTAGATAGCACACAATCGGAATCCCATATTCCGGCATAATCCCAACTTGCATCAGGTATAAACGCTGCGGAGCAGTCTGGCTCATAATCATCTCCCGATAAAAATAGAATATGTATATTTATGACCATCACGCATTTCATGCGTGCCAAAGATTGATTTCACCGTATGAAATGGGCATAGTCGTTTCCCTAAAATTAGAACATCCGGCCTACTATCTGTCAATACTAAATGTGCTTCAACAGCCATGATCTGCGGACTATACATCTGCACAAATAGATGCCGCACAACCACTGAACATAAATCAAGTCATTTTGCGATAGGTGAAACGGTACTATCATCAAGAAAGGGTAGGTAGGGGAAAAACGGCCGTTTTTTCCTCCACCATTCCCGGATAATACAGTGCTACCCCGTGCTGCCCCAGGGCGTGGATACGCTCTAGCTCCAGCAGCCGCTGCACCTCGGCATCCGAAAAGCGGCTGATGACCTGCTGGAAACGGGAGAGTGCCTGCACCTCATTTTCCGTTTGCAGGCGACGCTCCTCCGCCGCTTCCAACGCCTTTCGCACCGGTGCGGGCATCGCAATCGCCCCAATCATCACCCGCGACACCTCAAAGCCGGAATCGGCCAGCCGCTCGGCCAAACATTGGCGCAGCTCCCGCTCCAGCCGTTTGTGGCTGCCCGGCTGCACTAACTGCGCCACGGTATGGTCGCCCAGAACGTGCTGCAGGCAGTTGCCCATGTGCTTTGTCACCACTGAAGCTGCCTTGGTGGGCAGCGACCGCGCCAGCTTGGCCTGTTTGTCGGCGGCAATGCGGAACGGGTTGAGGGTGTAGGAAACCGTCCAGGCAACATCCAGGGCAATGCCTCCGCTGGTTTGCACCCCGCTGGTGCGGTCGCTGGCGGAGCCGGAGGTGAGAGGAATGGTGGCCTGCACCTGTTCCACAAAGGGTGCCAGCCGATGGCGACCGCTGGGCAAGAAGCGGACAAACTGTTTTTTGTGGGTGTTGTAAACGACACCCGCTTCGAGTTCGGGGATTTGCACCTGACCCCACATCATGAGTACCCAATAAATGGCGAAAAGGCAGGAAAGAAGGGTAAGAAGGAGAATGGCCGTTAAACCCCACTGCCAGCTAACCCAAACAAAAAGCAAACTGGTTGCCATCACTATCTTTTGCATGATTATGCTCCTTAGGTGAGAATGCAGACAAGCGGGGATGAGAAGCAAATGGTATGGCTTGTCTGGTTTCTTGCTCGTTTAGTGTTCCTTGTACACTTTGTCAATGACGGGCATTATAGTGTTGTTTTCACACTTTGTCAACAAGTAACTCATTGGCGCAGGGCAAGGCGGCAAACTTGCCCTACAACGTTGGTCAAGATGGCAAAAGAGGGTCAAAGCCTCAAATATTTTTTATGAGCTACTCACAAAAAATTGCTGGCTAGAACATTCGATCTTTCGGATAGACGTGATTTTTAGGCATAGAACCGAGGTAAACCATGATATCTCTTTTACAGCGCGGTGACTACCGCATTTTTGTGGGGGCATTTCCCACGGGGGAATTGGCCGATGAAATTCAGGCAGTGCGGGAGCGATATGACCGCAAAACGGCGCGGATTACGCCGCCGCATGTGACGCTGGCGGGGACGTATTGGCGGGTGGGCGAAGCGGTTTTGGGGAGCGAAACGGCCGTTATTGACCATCTCCACGCCATTTGCAGGCAAATACGGCCGTTTTCGCTCATTTTGGGCGGTATTCGCACCTTTGGCTGGCGCGTGGCCTATTTGGACGTGGAGCCAACGAAAGAACTCCGAACCGTGCGACGAACGCTTGTTCAATCTTTAGGTCAGGACAAGCACAGGCAGTTCAATGCCCATTTGACATTGGCGATGCGGCTGAACAAGGATGCAATGCAAACGATGGTGGCAGAGATGCAGCAGACGGAGTGGGAAAACGGCCGTTTTGTTGCCCCCATCACCCATTTGCATCTGATGCAGCGGGGTGCCAATGACCCGGCCTGGCGCGAAATCGGCCGTTTTGCGTTGGCAGAAGATAGGTGCGCGGATGACGCTGTTTAAGGCGGATTTTCGCTGATAAGAAAAAATGCGCCTACATCAGCAAAAATCCGCGTTATCCGCGCATCTATTATCAACCCAACTCATTGCTCTATCGCACCCGGTCAATGGCGCGAAGAGATTCGCCTGCGACGGTGCGGGGGCGGCGGCGTTGGTTGAGGATAAAGATGCCCACGACAATGAGCAGTGCGCCCCACAGCATCCCCACAGTAAACGTTTCGCCGAGCAGCAAAATGCCGCCGATGTTGGTGATGATGGGAACTACGTAGGCGGTCATGGCGGAGGCCGTTGCCCCAAAACGCTTGATGATGTAGAAAGCAAGCATCATCCCGCCAAAGGTGCCCATGAGGGAAGCATAGCCCAGCGCACCATAGCCAGTGGAGGTAACGGCCGTTAAATCAAACCCCACCAGCAGCAGCGACAGCGGCATGACGGCCAGTGCCGCCGCCAACATGCGAATGCTGGCAACGTCAAAGGCATCAAATGTTCGCATGTACTTGCGAGCGTAGACGGTGGAACTGCTACCCAGCAGGATGGAGGTGAACATAAGAATGTAGCCAATTGGATTGGCTTTAGCAACATCGGCCAGCCCGGTTTCGCCGCGCACGGTCAGCAGAGCCGTGCCGCTGAGAGCCAAAACGATGCCCACAATCTTGCGCGTGTTGAGCTTTTCGTCGTGGAGGAAAAAGTGCGCCAGCAGCACGGTGATGGCTGGGTTGATGGTGATGAGAATAGAGGCCATGCCGCTGGAAAGGTAGGTGAGGGCGGTGACGATGGAGGTCATGGGAACGGCCGTTCCGATCACCCCTAGCAGCAGCGCATGTTGCCAGACGTTGCGGTCGCGTGACCAGGCGCGGTTGGCGGAGAATTGGTAGATGGTGGCGTGGGCCAGGGCGGCAAGGGAAAGTCGCAGGCCAATGTAGGTGGCAGGGGCAAATTGGCCGACGCTAAAGCGGGAGGCGACGAGGGTGGAGCCGTACATAAAGCCCAGTAAAACGATGTAGGGTAATGCTTGTGATGTCATAAAATCCTCATTAGATGGTTGTCTAATGAGGATTATAGCGGAGTTTGGGGATTGGGGGATTGGAGATTGGGGATTAGGAGGCTGGGAGGCTTACTTTCTCAATCTCCCAATCTCTTCTTTTTTTGAAGCAGGTATAGCTGATGAGCAAAATAATTGTTAGCAGCAAGGTGACGGCTGCGGTGTGCTGGGCGTGGATGGGGTTGGCGAGGGTGTGGGAAAGGTGGGAGAGAACGGCCGTTGGTTGCAGCAGCATGTCCCAACTGTTCCAACGCCAGAAGCGACCCATGTAAACGCCAAAGCTGCTGAGGCTAAGGGTGGTGAAGACGAAAAACCAGCCCCAAAAACGGCCGTTTTCCCTCGCCACCAGCCGATGCAACCAGTCGAGCGACAGCAACCCCACATACAATCCAGCCAAGGCGAAGGCCAACAGCAGCAGGAAGTCAAACCAAATTGGCACGCCGCCACGCTGCCGCAGGTGAATAAAGTCTGTCAGAATGTAGGGAGCGTTGGGGAAGAAGAGGAGCCAGAGGGTGGTGCAGAGGAGGGAAAACGGCCGTTTTTCCCACCACCGCCACGCCATTGCCGCAAACAGCAGCGGCAGCCAGGCCAAAAACAAATTCCACACCACAAAGTCGAAAGTGAAGTTACCTACCGCCAGCCAGCGACCTGCAAACAGCAGCACCGCCAGCAGCGACCCGGCTACTCCCCAAAGAACTAGTTTAATTTCGTTTTGTTTGTGTAACATGTGATGATGATGACGTAGAGACGCAAAATCTTGCGTCTCTACAGGGCATTTAACGATTGCCCAACACGAGATACGCCTGATGACGCGAGAGGTTGAAGCTGGGCCAGGTTGCCCAGCTTGTGGAAGCAAGCTGCTCCCGTCGGGCATCCAAGTTGCGGGACAAAATGGTGGCGAGTGTTACTTGGCATTCGGGGAGAGCCTCCCCTTCGGCAGAAATAGAGTCACGCCCGCAGCTCCAGTCGGTGATGGTTTGGGGGTCGTGAGAAACGGCCGTTTCTGCCGCCAACAGCATCGGCACCGCATCAACCGACAGCCCCACCAAATAATAGACATCCAGTTCGCCCGTTTGCTCATAGTGCGCCAAATTGCGCCGCACGATAAAAGCATCAAAGTTGAGCAGGTTGAGCGTGGCGATAAAGCCAATGACACACAGCAGCAGCCCCATGGCAAACCGCTCCGGCCGTCGCCACAGCGTCAGCAAAAACCAGCCCAGCAGCACCGCCAGCCAACCAATAAAAACAAAAACAATCAGCCGCAGGTCGGTATAGCCAAAGGTGGCCTCATACAGTGCCATGCGCCGCCACGCCGAAACCAGCATCACCAGCACAAAACCCACCATGAGGCTAGACAGGACGTTGAACCAGCCAATTTGCCGCTTGTTTTCCCGCCGCGCCAGCCAATTTAGCCCCAAAATCAGCCCCAGCGACAGCACCGCCACGACCACCAGCTCAAAAAAGCCGCGCCGCGCATATTCGGCATAGGTAAAGTCGCCAATGTTGCGCCGGCCGCCAAAGAGATAGGTGAACTGAACGGCCGTAAACAGCAAAAACAACCCATCCACCAGCCCCAACACCGTTGCCGTCTCCACAAACCCCAGCGGAAACCGCTGCCGCAGCCAATCGGCTCCCTTTTCAATGATGCCTCGGTCATCCACACTCAGCTTGTCGGCCTCGCGCCGCGCCAGCGCATAAACCAGCCCCCCCGCCACCAACCAGGCCATCACCAGCATAAACACCCCTTGCCCGATGAGGGATGCCAAGTTGGGCAAAAACTCAAACTGGAAAATTGTTTCAATGACGTTGGCAAAGGCTAAATCGGCCGAGGATAGCAGGGCGGTAAAAACGGCAAGCACGGGCAGCGCCAGCAAAGCACCGCGCAGCAGCGGCAGCACATTTTGCCGCCCGCGAAGCTGCACCGCCTTCGTGTCAATGGCTTGGGCAAGCAGCAGCGTGTGGGCAACGGCATTGCCCGCCACCCGCAGCGGCAGCAGCGCCAACCCCAGCACGCTTAGGCTGCTCACCTGCCCGGCAGCGTAGAAAAAGGCGACGGAGGCCAGCAGGCAGAGGGTGGCGGCGGTGTTGAGAAAGGTGAGGAATGGGTTGGCGCGGATAAAGACCATGCTGGCGAAGAAGAGCAGGGGCAGGATGAGCCAGCGGTTGCGGGGGGTGAGGGAGAGAGAACGGCCGTTAATCCACAGCGAGACCAGCAGCAGCCCCACAAACAGCAGCACCGAAATGCCCAACTGCTGCCCATAAAAAAGCTGATCCGCCACCCATCCCAGCGCCAACGCCTGCCACAGCGTGCGCCGAGCCAGAGGCAAGTCAGGTTTATCGGATTTGGAAGGAGAAAGTGTGTTTTGCATCATCCTGAGCTTAATGGGACGCAGATTTACCTGATTTTCCTGATGAAATATCTCATCCAAAGACACAAAATCCGCCAAGTTTTCTCTTTGCGTCTTTGCGCCTTTGCGTGATTTTTCTTCCTGTTAGCCTCTAACCATTAGAATAATCAGGCAGATCAGGTAAATCTGCGTCCTATTTCTTTCTAAAAAACAAAAAAACGGCCGTTGCGCTGCATAAATCAACTGCCAGATCAAACAGTTCGCCGCTGCTGAAGAAGTGGTGTTTGAAGGAAATGAGCTGCAACGCCTCCTGAGCCAAGCCGAGGGTGAGAATGAGGGCGTAGAAGAGAAACGGCCGTTTCCTCAACCCAGGGAAGAGGAGAAGAACGGCCGTTGCCAACAGCCCAAAAATAAACAGATGCCCCACCACGTGCGCTGCATCCGAGCGAAAAACCCACTCCAGCCCGCGCTCAAACGTGGGCGACACATCGGCCAGCCAGCCATAGGGGAACAACGCCCCACCCACCAGCCCGGCCAGCAGCAGCCACACCCAGCGGGGCTTGTTGAATACGTTGGTTGTAAAAGCTTGTTGTTTTAACATCATCGCTCCTCAGAAAATGGGACACGGACGAACACGGACGAACACGGACAAATCTGTGAAATCTGCGAAATCTTTGATTTTTATTCATCGTGGTGTGCCACTGTTCATGGCGTCTCCCTTGTTTTGCAATTTTTGCACGTGGTGCATGGTGGGTACACAAGGCATCATACGCACCACGCACCACGTTAAAGTCAGGATAGCAAAAACGGCAGTTTTCCCACCACCGCCCAAACCCCCAACCCCACGCACTCAGGTGCTTGACAGGTCAAAGCAGCCAACCATTCTCATTCCATGTTATAATGATGTCCATATCGTCAATAAAAAGGTAAACTATATGATCCTATCATCAACAATAGACGAGTTGATCGAAAAAAACCCTCAATTGCGCAGTGGCCGCCCCATTATTTCTGGCACGGGTACAACCGTTCGCGCCATTGTTGGCCTATACAAATTAGGGCTTTCGGCTGAAGAAATTGCCACTCAGCTACCCCATCTGCATTTGGCACAAATCTATGCTGCCTTAACCTACTACCATCTGCATGTGAATGAAATTGAAGCAGATATTGAAGCTGATTCAGAAAACAATCTCAAACGTGCTGCCCAAATAAACTAATCAATTATGAGCCAGCGCATCAAACTTTACCTCGACGAAGATGCACAACGCACAGATTTGATCCAGGCTCTTCGTGCCCGGCAAATTAATGTTACCTTGGGGTTAGCCATACCTAAGGGTTCATGACCACAAAACGCTTTACCTGGGCCGAATTGGCTGCCTTGCTTATCCTGCTTGCCGCCGCCATCTTTTTGCGGCTGTGGCAGCTTGACACCGTGCCACCCGGCTTTCAATTTGACGAGGCCATTGATGTTAAAATCAGCCTAGATATTGCCAACGGCGCACGGCCGCTGTATGTGGCCGAGGGGTGGGGGCGGGAAGGGTTGTTTTATTATTTGGCGGCACTGGTACTGCAAATTGTCCCCTTCAACCCACTGGCAATTCGCGTAACGGCCGTTTTATGGGGTCTCGGCCTGCTCATCATCAGCTACCTGCTTGTCCGCCGCTG
This sequence comes from Anaerolineales bacterium, assembly GCA_020432595.1. Next base: position 16,420 of record JAGQGA010000008.1, read on the forward strand.
GCACACCCCGCTGACCGCCTGGCTCACCGTCGCCTGGCTCACCTTCACCTACTGGCCCCTTTCCACCACCCGCTTCGGCTTCCGCCACATGTCGCTGGCCTTTATGATGACGCTGACCGCCTGGGTTCTATGGCAAGGGTGGGGGAATAGTGCCATGGGAAATGGCAACGCGGATGACGGGGATCGGGACGGATTTTTGCGGACAAAAAGCAAGCATTTATGGCTCCATTTTGCCGCTACTGGGTTTTGCCTGGGGCTGACGCTTTATACTTACCAGCCTTCTCGCTTCATGCCGTTTATTTTTGCCGCGTTTGCCGTCTATTTGTTTTTGTTTCAGCGCAAGTTGGCGTGGGCAAACGGCCGTTTGTGGCTCACCACCCTCCTCACCTTCACCCTCACCGCCGTTCCCCTCATCCTGGCTCTGCGGCAGGCCGGGTCATTGGAAACAGCCCAGCGCGGCTTCACCATCGAACCGCTGACCCAACTGCTGGCTGGTAACGTTCAGCCCATCCTCAGCAACACCTGGGCCACCTTCAAAGCGTTTACCGTCGCGGGCGACCCGCTGAAATCGTACAACCTGCCCGGCCGGCCGATTTTCGTCCCCGCCTGGACAGGTATTTTTTTCTACGCCGGGCTGCTGCTGGCTCTCAAACGGTGGCGCAACCCCATCTACGCCTTTGTCCTGCTCTGGTTGGGCGTTGCCCTGCTGCCCACCATCATCACCATCAGCGCCCCCAACTTCAACCGCATGGCCGCCGCCCAGCTTCCCGTCATGTTCCTGGCCGCCTTCCCCCTGGCCGAATTGGGACAATGGCTAGAAGCAGGTTGGAGAAATCAAAACAGGACGCGGACAAACGCGGACGAACGCGGATTTAGCTTGATTTTAGCCGTCAAACGCCGCAAAAATCAGGCTAAATCAGGGGAATCTGCGTCCCAAAATTCTTTTTCCGACAAGCCTCTCATGATGCGGCAACCGCGCTGGGGACAGCTTGCCACTGCGCTGCTCATCGCCGCCACCTTTGTGCCGCTGACGCTGGCAACTTGGCGCGACTATTTTACCGAATGGCCAGCCGCCACGGCCGATGTCCACACCCTCAATCGTGAAATCTTTGCCGTTGCCAACTATCTCCAGCAGCAGACCGATGCCTCCCCTGTCCTTATCAGCAGCCGTGATATTGCTGACGAAGATCCCTATATCGTGGCCGTCACGGTGGAACGAGAGGAGATGGTCAGGCGTTGGGTGGACAGCAGCCAGGCGTTGGCTCTACCTGCTGATGTGGATGAGGCGCGGCTGATCGTGACGGCTGACCGCTGGATTGACGAAACGCTGCTTCAGGCCACCGGCATGTCGGGCACACCGATTGATCAAGGGGAAGGGTTCGCTGTGTTTGCCCTACGGCGCGGCGATTGGCTGGTGGCGGAGCCGCTGGCGTTGAGCACTGTGGGGGCAGAAACGGCCGTTCCTACCCCCGACACCATCCACCCCATCACCTGGGGCTACCCGCTTGCCATTTGCGCCTGCAACCTGGGCGAAACGGGCAGCGGCAGCGTTCTGCTCACCGGGGTCTCACTCAACGCCCCTGTTGCCGCCGGGCAGCCCCTTGAATTGCTCACCACCTGGCAAGCCACAATAGACCACGACTTCACCTCGCTGGCACTGTTCGCCCACCTGCTCAACGACACAGGCGAGATTGTGGCGCAATATGACGGGCTGGGCTATCCACCCCACACTTGGGAACGCGGCGACCAATTTCTACAACTAGCCCGCCTCTTCCCCCCCGCCGACCTGCCAGCCGGTAGCTACTGGCTCCAATTCGGCCTTTACAACCGCACCACTGGCCAGCGCTGGCTGCTGCTCGACCCCACCAACCGCGCCATCGCCGACCGCCTGCTGCTGCCGCCGCTGCAAGCCCAAGATGAACAGTTGGTTTGGGCAAGGTAATGGGCGGGGCACATTGCATCCGTCCATTACCACATTGGCTGGAATTAACTCAAAACGGCCGTTTTTTCCTTCCTCTTACGCCGCACATGCCCAATCACCCATTCATGCAGCCCCATAAGGATCAGCGACCACAGCAGCAGCGACAAGCCAATCGCCTCCAAGCCAAACCGTTCGCCGACAATACCCGTTATGGCGGGCAAAATAGACAGCCCTAAACCGGCAGCCCCCACCTGAAATCCCACGGCGCTGTTGGCAAAACGGGCACTGATTCGCTTGGGGGTTTGCAGCACCAGCAGCGGGAAGATGGGCGCCAGGGCAAAACCAACTACAACCAACCCTACAAAGCTAAGCCAGTTCGCCAGATTGAGCCAAATAAACAGTGCCCCAACGACAATGGCTATCATGTTGAGCCGCAGCAGTTGGTTGGTTTCCATGCGGTCGGCAAACAGGCCGTAGAAGATGCGGCCGACGGTGAAGCTGCCCCAATAGACGCTGGTCCACAGTCCGGCGGTAGCCACCGCCACGCCACGCCCTTCGCTAAACAGGGTAAACGCCCAGTTGCCCATGGCTCCTTCGGTGCCAGCAGTGAAAAAGAAGACCCCCATGCTCAACCAAATGATGCCCATGCGGAAAATGGCGGAAGCAGAAACGGCCGTTTCTCCTCCCTCTAGCTCACCTTCCCTTGCCACCACGGCGCGAGGCCAGCGGTGGCGCGTGGTGGCAAACAGCAGCACCAGCAGCAGTTGCAGCCCCACCGCCACCCAATACCCAATCCGCCACGACAGATTACGCGTTAAAACGGCCGTCATAATGATTGGTCCCATCGTCACCCCCAACCCAAAGCTGGCATGAAGCCAGTTCATCAGCCGCGCATTATGATTGGCGGCAAAGTAAGCATTGAGACCGGAATCAAGCGCCCCAGTGCCTGCGCCACCTATAAGGCCAACGGCCACCAGTAGCCACCAGCTTGGGGAAAACGCATATCCTAACAGCCCCAACAACATCAAAATACTGTTTAAGAGCATATAGGTGCCCATACCCAGCCGTTCGTTGAGCCAGCCACTAAGAAAGCTCATCGAAATATGGCCGATAGTTCCCACCAGCAGCAGCGTCCCCAGCGCGTCTAGCGACACGCCAAAAGTCTCTTGCATAGACGGCCACGCTACCCCTAGCATCCCGCTAGGAATGCTCATGATGACGAAAGTGGCAAAAGACAGATAAACAAGCAGATTTGATTGTGATTTACTCATTAAAAAAGGGCAAGTAACAAGTGGCAAGTTTTGACTTGCCACCTGCCACCTGTTACTTGTTACTTGTTGTTTGATTTATTGGGTGATGGTCAACGCTAGCCAATCCTGATAGCTCACGGTGAGCTTCCACGGGCTGGCCTGGAAGCGGTTGCGCGGCATGGTGCCGAGGGCGTTCATGATGGGACCAATGAGGATGAAGTTGCCACCCACCTGGAGCCGCTGTGCCCGAAATAGCTCAATGGGTTGAGCATCGCCGTTGACCATATCGAGAAAGTCACGCGACTGGGCGGTGAGGGTGATGGTGGGTTGGGGATGCTGGCCGTCGGCAACGGTCAGTTGCCCCTCTTTGATGTGCAGGTAACGGGTCTGGCCAGTGAGGTGGAATTGGACGACGGCTTCGAGGTTGCCAACGGCCGTTCCGCGAAACCGCTGCGGCAGCGTGGCAAACCAATCATCCACCGAAGTAAATGTCTCCGCCGTGCCGCTGGCCGTGCGCCAAACGGTTAGATTGTCTTCGTTGGTCAGCACTGCAAATTTTGGCAGCGCCCCTTTTTGCACCATGCCGTCGCCCGTAACACCCTGTGCCGATAAGCGGTAGCCCACATCTTCCCGCTGCTGGTTGTTCCAAAGAATGGTAAACGGCCGTCCTGTGTCCCGCTGTCGCGCCGACAGTGCCCCCGCACCCGTCACCACCTCGGCCACGGCCTGCATTTGGGCGGGGGTGAGAGCCAGTTCATAGCTTGCCAGCAGTGCCGGATTTTGCAGCAGGTCGGGAAGCTGGTTGTTGAGCCGCTGCTTTTGCCAGCTATCAAGCCGGAACGCCCACAGCATTTGGTGCAGCATTTCCTGGCGGTAGTCGCGGTTGGCAAGGAGGGTGGGCTGGTCGGTGGTAAGAACGGCCGTTAAGCTCGAATGCGGCGTGAACGTCAGCCCCGAAAGACGCAGCGTCACCGTTTCCGGCTCATATTCCGTCTGCGCCTGCACAATCTGGCCGTTCATCAGCAGCCGCAGCCGCACATCGGGGCGAACACCGCGAAAACAGAGAGTCAATGCCCGTTCGCTGGGCAAATGCCCCGCCGTCCCCCGCACTCGGTCTACATTGATCTGCCACTTAGTTTCCGTCCAGCTTTGGCGCAGCGGCAGCAGGCTGTAGCCCGACTGCCCATCATCTTCATACAGCTCAAAGCGGTTGTCGCCGCCGGGGAAAAGGTGGATTTCCAGCGCGTCGGGGTTGTCCACGCCGCCCCAGCCGACCATTGGTCCCAGCGGAACGATGGCACCCGGTTTGGCAAAGAGCGGGATGTCGTCCAGCCCGCCATAGAGCGCGTGGAAATAGTCGCCGCTGTAGCTGCGGCCGCTGAAAAAGTGGTGCCACTGCCCTTCTGGCAGCCACACCACCTGGCGGCTCATCCCCGTTTCGGGGTGGCGCGGGGCAATATGGGGCGCGGCCAGCAGTTCGCTGCCAAACATATATTGGTCGGGGCAGTGGTATGCCTGCTCGCTGGCGGGATGGTCGTGGTAGAGGGGGGTAATGGGCAAACGGCCGTTTTCCTGGTTTTGCCACGACAAGGTATAAAGGTAGGGGATAAGGGCGTGACGCAGCCGCATGGCGTGTTTCGTCAGCCGGAACGTTTCCGCATCATACCCCCAGGGGCGGCGTTCGTGGAATGGGTTGTTGGTGCAGTGCAGCCGGAAGATGGGGCTAAGTACGCCATATTGCACCCAGCGCGTGTACAGTTCGGCCTCCTCAATGCCCCCCATATGGCCGCCAATGTCGTGGCTCCACCAGCCGTAACCGACATTGGCGGCGGTGGCGGTGAAGTAGGGCTGAAAGGCCAGTGAATCCCACGTCACCACAGAATCGCCAGAGAAGCCAATTGGGTAGCGATGGTTGCCGAGACCACCCCAGCGGGAGAAGATAAACGGCCGTTTTTCCCCGTCCCGCGCCAAGTCATAAAAATGCAAATGGTTAAGCCACCACAACGGGTCTAGCCCCGGCATTTTGGAAAGCTCCCCCTGCTGCCAATCAATCCACCAAAAATCCACCCCCCGCGCCTCGTCAGGATGGTGCAGCAGTTCAAAATACGCCTGAGCGTAATCGGGATCAACGATGTCGAACGGAACCGGCTGCTTGGTGGCCGGGTCAATGCCCATGCGCTCTGCTAACGCTTCATACTGCTCCTCATGCGGGTGAACCCCTTCGGCCGGGTGCAAATTTAGCCCGGTTTTCAGCCCGCGCTTGTGCAACGCAGCAATAAACGCTTCGGGGTCGGGGAAGAGGTCGCGGTTCCAGGTGTAGCCTGTCCAGCCGCTGGAACTGTTGCCCGTTTGCCGCAAATGCCAGTCTATGTCCACAATGCAGACGGAAAGGGGCACGCCATTGGCCTGGAATTCATCCATCAGCCCCAACAGTTCCTCTTCGGAATAGGGCCAAAAGCGGCTCCACCAGTTGCCCAGCACCCAGCGCGGCAGCAGCGGCACACCGCCCGCCAGCTTTTGGTAATCTGCCAAACATTGCTGGTAATCATGACCGTAGCCAAAAAAGTAGCTGTCTACGCTGCCGGGGGCGTTGCGCGGTTCCAGCCAGCCTTTGTCGTTAAATAACAGCGTGCGCGAATCGTCTACTACCGCCCAGCCGCTGCGAGCCAGCAGTCCTGGCTCTAGCTGGATGCCGCCATCTACTTCGTCGAGGGTGCGGGCGGTGCCGTGGAGGTTGGTGGGGTTGGGCTGGCCGTAGCGATAACGGCCGTTTTCCCCCTTCAACATAATCGTTAACCCTTCGGCCGTGAACCCGGCTTCGCTGCGCCGGTAGCGCAGCAGCAAATGCTCGGTTTCAATTTCCAGCCCGTCTTCGCTGTAGCGGGTGGAAAATTCTGGCACGGGCTGGCGGCGGTACCAAAAGACCTGGCTGGGTTGGTCATTGAAAACGGCCATTGGGCTATATTCCAGCCGGATGATGCGTGAGGTTAGAATGGTAAACCGAACGTTTTGATCCACGACAACGGCATCGGGGTTGGCAACGGGATCAAACTGTATCGGGAAGTTTTCGGTGTAAATCACTGGTCAATGTCCTCGGAAGATAGAGATTGAGAGACTGGGAGATTGGGAGATTGGCAACACTGCCTTCTCATCTCCTTGTTGTAGCGTGAGTGTCTCTGGAATATGTCATGACCCTAGTGTACCTGATGTTGGCAAAAGGGACATGGTAAAGGGGAATGGGAGTGGTGGGGAAAACGGCCGTTTTTCGGCTACAATGTTATTTTTCAGCAAAGGAGTTCTGGATGCTTTATCAGGATGCAGAAATGCTGAGGACATACGCGACTATGATGCAGCTAAAGCAGCTGGCTGCTATCGCCTCGGTGCTGGATTTGATGATTGATGATTTGGTGGGGTAAGAGAAAACGGCAGTTTTTCCTTGACACAGTACCATCTTTCAGTACCATATAGATATGAAGCGTAAACACCAAAAAACATTGGAGCAACTATTCGCTCGCCAACGAGTGGCAGCATTAAATGGAATGACATTGAAGCACTGTTGGTTAGTTTAGGTGCTGAACTAAGTGAACGTGAAGGCTCTCGCATTGGTGTGCGCTTATTTGGCGAAAGGCGTGTGTTTCATAGGCCTCATCCATCTCCTGATACGGACAAAGGGGCTGTGACAAGCATTCGGAACTGGTTAAAAGATAATGGGATAGAACCATGATGAACTTAATGGACTTTAATGGCTATCGCGCCGTCATTCAATATGACCCCGAGATTAACATGTTTCGTGGTGAGTTTATTGGGCTAAATGGTGGCGCAGATTTCTATGCTACAGATATCGAGGGTTTGCGTCATGAAGGTGAACTATCTTTGAAGGTGTTCCTGGATATGTGTGCCGAGGATGGTGTTGAGCCTATAAAAGAATATTCGGGTAAATTTAACCTGCGCGTGTCGCCTGAGCTGCATGCCGAACTTGCCGTCAGGGCAGCCACTACTGGAAAAAGTTTAAACCAATGGGTAACTGATCAATTAACCCAATCTATCCACACACAAACACATTGATCTATCTCTCGCAGCTTGAATTGGGGAAGCGGAAGGGGACGATGGAGGTGTTGGCTGCTATTGCCGGGGTGCTTGGTTTGACGATTGATGATTTGGTGGGGTGAGGGAAAACGGCCGTTTTTCCCCACCCCCTACTCCCCACACCCTACATTCCCCCGCACCCAAGTGCTTGACCCCACTCTCCATGTCTGCTTCAATGCAGCCATCCAAGATTCACTGATTCGTGCTACCAAATAGTCGGCACAATTGAAGACCGAATCTTATGATCGCGGCTAATCACAGGAACACCAAGATAGTGAGCCGTAGCCGCAATGACCCGATCAGGAAGCTCTGGTACCTGCATTCGATCAATTTCACGCATTGACTCAGCAATAGCTAAATCAAAAGGAACCTGAACGAGCATCGCACCAGGCTGTTCAATAACAGTACGTACCCGATCAAATGCCAAGCTAGATATGCGACCCTTTTCCGCAAGATAAACAATTTCAGCCAAAGTAATAGCAGCAATAGCTATTTGATCACCATCTTGGATAGCATCATCCAACGCTTGCGCTGCTGGAACAGAAAGCCGCGAATCATCATAGAGATACCATAAAATGGCGTGTGTATCAACGACAAAGCGAACCGGCATGATTATCCTTCGGCAAATGATCCCCACATTTCTTTCTGAACGGCATCAATTTCTTCCGCAGAAGGCGCATTGCCTAAATCAACTAACAAACCGCGTAATGGGGGGCGCATCACTTGTTGTTTATTTGGCGCGGCTTGCTCCAATACTGATTCAACATTTGCGGCCAAGCGCACAACAAGACGAGCCTGTTCAGTAGGGGAAAGCCGCTGAGCCAACCGAAACAGTTGGTCAACCGTCATTTTCTCTGCTGTTGCGTTCATAAACACCTCACATTTACGTTCCGTCTAGGGCGATTATAACATATCTGCCAAGTGACAGATCATGGAACCCGCACCCAAGTGCTTGACCCCGCCCCCCATCTCCGCTTCAATTAAGGCCATGCTAAACCTACTCATTGTGGAAGACAACGACAAGCTGCGCCCCGCCCTGCACAAAGGGTTTGAGGCGTTGGGCAGCGTGCGCGTGGTGGGGGCTTGCCCCAGCGGTGAAGAAGCCCTCGATCTGTGTTTGGGGCAAGCACCAGATGCCATTCTGATGGATGTGCAGTTGGCCGGGGTGTGGAATGGAATCGAAACGGCCGTTTATATCCGCCGCGAATTCCCCCGTTTGCCCGTTGTCTTTTACTCCATTCAGGACGACGACGCTTACTACCGCGCCTTTCGTCGCTCCGGCATCCTCAGCCACTACGCCTACGTCCGCAAATCGAACTATTTGCTGCCACAGTTGATTGTGCCCCTGTTAAAAGATGCGGTTAACGGCCGTTCCTTCATTGACCCCGACATCGAATCCCGCGTGCAGGAGGTGCGCCACAAAGACGAAAATGACCCCATGGCCCTGCTGGAACCCAATGAGCAGGAAGTGGCGCGGCTGCTGGCGCTGGGAATGAGCAACGAGCAGATTGCCACCCGCATGGGTTTCCGCGACAAACGCACCATCAGCCGCATCAACGGCCAAATTTACGCCTGCTGGGATTTAAAAAACAGTGCCACCGACGAAAAAGTGGCCCGCACCCGCGCTGCCCTCATCGTGCAAAACGGCCGTTTGCTTGCCTGGGCCGACGACGGCACGCCGCTGGTGCTGGATGAACGGGGGGAATGGATCAGTTATCAGTAATCGGTAATCGGTAATCAGTGGCGGACTGATTACCGATTACCGATTACCGATTACCGCAAATGACCACCAACCCCCTCCTCAACTGGGCCATCATCGCCGTCTCCCTCTTCAACACCATCCTCACCACCTGGCTGGGGCTAACGGTGCTGCTCAATGCCGACAGGCGGCACTGGGGCATTTGGTTGGCAAGCGGCAGCCTGCTGCTCAGTGGGGCTTTTTTTGTCAGCCACACCGCCGTTGTCGGCATCGGGCTGCTGCGCCTCTCGCTGCTGGGGATGATTTTTTGGTGGGTGGTGGGCATTGTGCCGATGCTGGCACTGCCGTTTTCCTGGTACGTGATTGTGCTGTGGTACGCCGGATTTTGGCACCATCCCGCCTCCCGACTGCGGCGGCGACAGCGACATTGGTTTGGCTTAACGGCCGTTCTCCTCCTCACCGGCCTCGCCACCGCCCTGCTCGGCACCCTCCTGCTCGCCATCCCCGTCGCCCAATACACCCAACTCCGCTTCCTCATTCGCTGGTCCATCGCCGGTGTCCCCCTGCTCGCCCTCGGCTACGCCACCTACGTCCTCCTCTGCACCACCCTCTCCCTCGATGCCCTGCGCCAGCCCGCCCCGTCTGGGCGGATGATGGGGCTGGAAGCGCGGCAGCGGGCGCGACCGTGGATGGTGCTGGCGACCATCGGCCTCTTTGTTGTCAGCGTGCTGGTCGCCGGATTTTTACTCTGGCTGGTGCAAAGCGGGCGCGACCGCCCCACCGTGTTTAACATCTACGCCAACAACACCCTCTTTATCGCCCTGGTTGATCTGCTCATTGCCACCATTATTGGCCTCGTCATCATTTTCGTGGGGCGGGCGGTGGTGGCTTATGAGGTGTTTACGGGCAAAACGCTGCCGCGCCACGGGCTGGCGCGGCATTGGCAGCGGATTTTGCTGCTGGCGGCCGGTTATGCGGTTGTCCTGGGGGCGGCGTTTACCATCCAGCTCAATGCCATCTACACCCTGCTGCTGGCCACGCTGCTTGTTACCCTCTTTTTTGCCCTCATTAGCTGGCGGTCGTATGTGGAACGGGAGCGATTGATGGCGCAGTTACGGCCGTTTACCAAATCCCAACGGCTGACCGATCAACTGCTAACGCCGACCACGCTGCCGCAGTTTGAAACAGCCGTTCCCTTTGCTGCCCTTTGCCGCGACGTGCTGGATGCGGAGGTGGCGTACTTGGTGCCGCTGGGGGCGTTGGCTCCATTGGTGGGTGCGCCGCTCTGTTTCCCGGAAAAACGGCCGTTTTCCCCCCCACCCCTCCACCAACTCACCGCCCAGTTTGAGGCCGACGATGCGCTGCTGATAGCTGTGGAACCGCTGGCGTTTGGAACGGCCGTTTGGGCCATCCCTCTTTGGAGCGAACGCGGGCTAATTGGCACCCTGCTGCTGGGCAACAAGCGCAGCGGCAGCCTCTACACCCAGGAAGAAATTGAGATTGCCCGCAGCACGGGCGAACGGCTGATTGACACCCAGGCCAGTGCCGAAATGGGGCGGCGGCTGATGGGACTACAGCGGGAACGGCTGGCGCAAACCCAAATTATTGACCAGCAAACGCGCCGCGTCCTGCACGACGACATTTTGCCCACGCTGCAAACGGCCATGATTAGCCTGGTCGGGCAGCAGCCGCAGGAAGCGCAAACGCTGCTCACCACCGCCCACCGCCAAATTTCCGACCTGCTCCACGCCATGCCCACCGTCACCGTGCCGGAAGTGGCGCGGTTGGGGCTGCTGACAGCGCTGCAACGGCTGGTGGCGCAAGAATTTGCCCAATCATTTGATGCGGTTATCTGGCAGGTAGAGCCAGAGGGGGAGGCGCAAGCGGCCAATTTGCCCACGCTCACCGCCGAAGTGCTGTTTTATGCGGCGCGGGAAGCGATTCGCAATGCGGCCAAATACGGGCGCGGCGAAAGCCAAGCCACGCCGTTTACCCTCACCTGCAACCTCACCACCGCCCCCCATTTTGCCCTGGAAATCCGCGACAATGGGGTGGGGGTGGAGGCCACCAGCCAGCTTGGGCAGGGCAGCGGGCAAGGGCTGGCGCTTCACAGCACGATGATGGCAGTGGTTGGCGGGTCGTTGACGGTGGAAAGTGGGGAGGCGGGGGGAGGAACGGCCGTTTACCTCCATTTAGACAGCTAATCATCAATGCCATAGGAATTCGGCCATCAGGACTTACCGCAGACCCCACTTACCGACCTAAAGAATCTTTTCCACATCGCCCGCTGCATAAAGCCCTACCAAACGCGCCATAATAATCGTGATGTACAGAACCCCCACCATCGCTTCCAAGCTAACCAGCGAGCGTGCCCAAGGCGTCACAGGTAAAATGTCGCCATACCCCAATGTCGTCAGCGTAACATAGCTGTAATAAACAAAATTTTGCCAAGGAAAAATGGCATCAGCCGCCACCGAACTATCCGAAAAAGCATGCAGACCTGTTTGGGCAAAAGTCACTGTTTCCAACAAGCCAAAAGCAGAAACAAAGACCGCGCCTAGCAACAAATAAACGGCCGAAGCAGCGTACAAAACATCCCGCGTCACATGCGGTACCTGGAAGATAAAGCGCAGCATAATCCAGATCACCATCGAATGAAATGAGATCAGCACACCATAGGTTAACAAGAGTGCCCAAAGTGTTTCTTGATTAAAAGCGAAAATACCCCCAGCGATCAGCCATACAGCTGCCAAGCCCATGAGCACATGCTGCAGACGCTTTGTATCAGCCGCTAACAAAATACCCACCACCACCAAAGCCGCAATTAACAATTGGTAGACTATCAAGGCAAGCACGCTGTTTGTCTCCGTAATTGGGTAAACCGTTTGCACAAACACAACCAAAATCAATAAATAAATCACTTTACCTTCAACAGCTTGCGTGAATTTTTCATCCTGCATTTCATTGTCTCCTCTTAAAAGATTGAGTTATGCCCAAGAAACAATTTATTGATTATTTTCACAACCTATTGTATCATTTTTGTATATACAACAAACAAGGGTAGAAGTACAAGGAAGCGTGAAAATAAGAAAATTTGACAAAATGGATTCAAAAAGCGAACCTAAACGGTCAACTACTACCAAAACAGGTTTGCTCAATGAATCCACAACAACTATTTTGCCCCAATATCGATTGTCCAGCTAGAGGGCAGGTCAATCAAGGAAACATCCATCCACACAGTCAGCAAGAACAGCGGTGTCGTTGCGATGTGTGCGAAAAAACATTCAGCGTGACCAAAGGAACCCTGTTCTACCGTCTGCAAACAGACCCAGCCACTGTTATGCTTGTGATTGTCCTGCTGGCCTACGGCTGTCCGATAGAGGCAGTTGTCGCTGCGTTCGGATTTGACCGTCGCACCATCAAAAGCTGGTGGCAGCGGGCAGGTCAGCATTGCCAGCAAGTTCATGACCGACTGGTTGCCAGCAGCCAGCTAGACCTCGTTCAGGCGCAAGCTGATGAAATCAAAGTCAAAGCATGGGGTCGGTCTCTCTGGATGGGGCTGACCATGATGGTGCAATGCCGGC
>JAGQGA010000899.1 GCA_020432595.1 Anaerolineales bacterium
GCTACCGCACGCCACATGCCGATGACCAGCGGGCTTTGCGCCACGCTTACGCAGTCGCTTTGGAAGCTGCTGTCGCCGTCGTCGGCCAGGACGTCGGTCCAGACGGCTTCTTCTGGCAGCCAGAGGGCGATGCTGGGATCTCCTTGCAGGGTGGCAATTGCTTCGCCGGATTCGACGGTGTTGAGCACCACAAAGGCGGGGTCGCCGCTGCTGGTTTCGGTTTCAGCGTTGTTGAAGGTGGAAACGGCCGTTTCCAGCCAGGGCGCAGTCGTCGTGTTGGCAATCACGTTTACCACGACGGCATCAGAAGGAATGCTTATTTCTTCTTCACCAAAGCCAAACAGGCCACATCCCATCATGGGTAAAGCTAACAGTAAAAAAAGCAGGGATAAACTGCGAAGGTTGTCTCGTTTCATAGAATCCTCAACCTTCACCCCAACCCACTCCCTCAAGGGAGAGGGAGTCGTTCCCTCCCCCACGCAGGGGGAGGGTTAGGGAGGGGGTGAATGTGACGTTGTTAAATAAATTTACCGCCCAGCGGTGACCAGCGTTAGTTCTACGTACCGGTCTTGTGCCTGCAAATTGGGATCATCCGTGCCGCGGCGCTCTTCTGGCGGCAGCACAGCTTCCACAATGAAGCGGGCTGGGTCAATGCCTTGCGACACGAGGTAATCGACCACGCTCTGCGCCCGACCTTCGGCTACTTCCAGAATTT
>JAGQGA010000900.1 GCA_020432595.1 Anaerolineales bacterium
GGTGGCATGGACGTAGCCATCCCATTCACCGTGTTCTATGGGTAAAAGTGCATCAATGGCGGCATTTATTTCCGCCACTTCCTCTTGTGAGAGCGCATTTTCTAAAATGATGTAGCCGCGCAAATCGAATAAATAGGTTTCCATTTCTGTGGGTTTCATAGGGTATCCTTACCTTGTAATCCGCATCCAATTGCCTTTTTGTAAATCTTCAACCACCGACTCTGTACCATCAGGCCAAATGATTTGCAGAGATTGCAATTCGCTGTCTGCGGGAAAGCCAAAATGGGTGCGAGCGGGTTGGCTGGATAGATAACCGCTGCTGACTTGAACCAGTCGTTGATAGCTGCCGGTGCTGGTGTGCAAAATGAGGGTTGTGCCAATGGCGTAGGGATTAGACGATTGAGGCCAGCGCACATCCACCAACAGGTTCTCGCCTGTGCATAATTGATTCTCAAATAGTTGAGCGGGGTCTTGTAAATTGTTGATGACAATGTCTAAGTCACCGTCCCAATCAAAGTCGGTCATGACCATGCTGCGGCCACCATAGGTGCTGTTTAAGTGCCAGTCAGGCATGGGCACAAAATTGCCGTTTCCGTCGTTGCGGTAAGCTTGGTTTTCCTCGACAAGTTCGTCGTTGGGCAGATGGCTAAAGTTGTCCATCGCTTGCATACCGTTGACAACGTATAAATCGAGGAAACCATCCTGATCAAGATC
>JAGQGA010000901.1 GCA_020432595.1 Anaerolineales bacterium
ACCTACGTTTTTCTGTTCAATTCGAGGTGTTTTCTCCTTTGTCAACTTAATTCTGCTGACTTTTGTCAGTCAAGCAGCTGATGAACCTGATAAGCCTGATTTTGATCAGGTAAATCAGGCAAATCTGCGTCCCTTTAAAAAATATGATCAAAGCCGTTATTTTTGACCTCGACAACACCATCATGGACAGACATGGGGCACTCCACGCTTTTGCCGCTGACCAGCACCGGCGGCTGTTTGCCACCCAGCGGCCCCATGTCCCAGCAGAAGCGTATCGGCAGCGGTTTGTGGCGTTGGATGATAACGGCCGTTTGTGGAAAGATGCCGTCTATCAGCAGCTTATCGCCGAATTTAACCTGCGTGACACAACCTGGGAACAGCTACTGGATGAATACATCACCCGCTTTCGCCTTTTTTGCCAGCCGCTGCCCGGTTTTGCCACCATGCTCGCCAGTCTGCAGGCCGCCAACTACCGGCTCGGCCTCATCACCAACGGCTCCTACCCCTTCCAAAAGCACAACTTTGCCGCCCTGGGCGTGGCGGAAGCGTTTGAACTGGTGATGGTTTCGGAACAAGAAGGGATTCGCAAACCTGACCCACGTCTGTTTCAGAGGGCACTGGAAAGGCTAGGCGTAGCCGCCACAGAAGCGGTCTATGTGGGCGACAACCCCATCGCCGACATCGAAGGGGCGCATAGTGTGGGTATGCCAGCG
>JAGQGA010000902.1 GCA_020432595.1 Anaerolineales bacterium
ATAGTTGCCCACGCTACGTAAGTTGAGGTGCCATCCCAATCAATTTGGGCGACTTTAGTGCCAACGGTCAAAGGTAAATTCGCTGCAGCCATAAATTGTGCGGACGGCAAATCGCGGAGGGTAAAAAAGCCCATGCTCCCCTGCTGCCCAAAATCTAAAACAAGCGTTTCTGAATCGCGGGCTACAATCGCAACCTGATCAGCCAGGACGGCTGCCATGAGTTGCCCGCTGATGTTGTAGAGCCTGATGGTAATGGGCTGTGGGGAACTGCCAGTCAGCAGCCTGCTGGTGATGGTTTCGTCGAGATGGTTGTGGGTGAGGAGATAACGGCCGTTCATGATCGTCCCATGTCCATTTGCGGCGCGTTTGTGGGCGTGTCTATTTTCACACTTCACCCAGGTCTCCATCTCAAACCGTACCGTTGCCGCCAGAATTGCCTTTTCGGTTTGCTGGCGTGAAATAGGTGTGGGGGAAGAGAAACGGCCGTTTCTCCATGATTTTTTGCTGCTAAGAGCCAACATCTTCGATGGTAAAATTGATCCAGAAAGAGAGAGCAAAATGAAAGTACGCGCAACAACTTGAAGAATTTGCTTAATCATCATGTCCCCCCTTTGGGGTCTATCAGCAAAAAAGCTGCCCTCTTTTGAGGGCAGCTTTTCATGTTAGCACGAGCCGATTCAGTATGGTTAGGCGGGTGGGCCATCATAGTTG
>JAGQGA010000903.1 GCA_020432595.1 Anaerolineales bacterium
CCGCCGCCGTTGTTGACCAAGCCATGCACCGCGCCCCTTTCGGCCAACACCTGGTCAAACAAGGCGACAACGGATTCTTCCTGGCGGATGTTGCAGACAACAGCTGAAGCACTACCCCCAGCCGCCACAATTTCATCCCGCACTTTTTCCAGGTTTTCTAGCTTGCGTGCCGCCAGCACCACATGCGCCCCCAGCGAGGCCAATTCATGGGCTGCGGCTCGCCCCAGCCCGGTGCCACCACCGGTAACGATGATTGTTTGCCCAGCAAAAAGGCCAGGGCGAAAGATAGATTGGTAGGTCATTTCAGATCGGTAATCGGTAATCGGTAATCGGTAATCAGTGGCTTGACTGGTTACTGATTACTGGTTACTGATTACTACAATTGTGCCACATCTACGGCCGCCCGTGCCATCAGCGGAATCATTTGCCCGAAGCCAGCAAAACGGCCGTCTTTTGTTTGCCCGCGCACATAGCGAATGTAGATTTGGGCGATGATGACCACCAGCCGGTATAGCCCCAGCGCGTGGTAAAAATTGATGCTGTGGACGGCGCGTCCGCTTTTTTCTGCGTACCGCGCCACCAGTTCTGCCCGCGTCATAAAGCCCAGATCGCCTTTAGGCATCATCGCCATTTGCTGGAAATGGGGCGGGTCAGTCGGCTCTGTCCAGTAGCAGAGCAGTGCCCCTAAATCGCACAGCGGGTCGCCGAGGG
>JAGQGA010000904.1 GCA_020432595.1 Anaerolineales bacterium
TCTACCTGCTCGGTCGCCAGAGCGTCGTACAGGCCATCGTAGCCAAAGTAGACAAACTGGACGTCTACGCCCAAATCGTTGGCAATGGCGTTGGCTAAATCAATATCCAGGCCATATAAATTGCCGCCGTCATCCACCTCGAAGGGTGGGTAGGTGGGGTCCAGCCCCACGCGCAAAATGCCTGCCGCCTGTACGCGTTCCCAGCTAGAATCGGCCGTTTGGCAGCCAATTTGCAGAATGACGAGGGTTAAAAGAGCAATTAGCCATAAGCTTTTTCTAGCATATCTGCAAAGCGATCTGAATACGATCCGACGAGGGTAGCAAGTGGCAAGTGGCAAGTGGCAAGTAGCCTTCGGTATAGAAGACCTGCCACCTGCAACCTGCAACTTGCCACCAAACTCACTCATTTCCGGTGAACTCCTGTAGCTCAGTGTAAATCGGTTTCGCCACAAATTCGGGGGTGACAAGGGTGTAGTAATCCATGAAGCTTTTGGTGGGGGCGGGGAAGCGGAAGGCCCAGATAGCGATCATTTCCACGTAGGGCCAGTTCTCTTCGGCGTAGGTGAGGGCGTCGAGGGTGTTCTGGATGCGCTGGCCGGGACGCACCGCCATGGTCCAGCGGGGATGATCGTTCCAGCCAAATTCGGTGATGTAGATCTTGGTGTCGGCGTCATCGTGGCGCAGCATGACCTCGCGCACCAACTCCACG
>JAGQGA010000905.1 GCA_020432595.1 Anaerolineales bacterium
GTAAATGTTCTCGCAGTGCCGCCGCCGTTTCCACGTCATAATCATCCAGCGGCACAATCCGGTCAATCTTGTTACCACGCATCAAATAACTGACCGCATAAGTAACATCCGGCTGTTTGGACAAGCTGGACATCAGAAACATTTCATCAATACTTTCACGCGGCCACGGCTCGTTAGCAATTTTTTCGCGTGTTAGCAGCAAGACACGCGCCCCTTGTGCTTTGGCTGCTTGCAAAAAGGTTGTGCCTTTAAAATAGCTGGCTAAACAAAGAATAGTAACAGTCATATTATGCCAAATCCTGTTTGATTTAGGCCAAAGCCAAAAATAAATGATCCGAGCAAAGCAGTGTTTTTGGCTTTGGCTCACGGCTTTTTCAGTTTAAACGGGATCGTTTTTTTCTTGAACAAGCCTTAAAGAAAAAAGATAACGCCTATAAGGGCAACTAGCGTCAGCAACACAATGAGCAAAATCAAACCACCTACAAGCTGTTCTGTAAGCTGCCGTGGTGCCCGGCTCATTTTTGTGGTGCTAGGTGGCACGGAGGTTGTCGCTTCAGCCTGTGGCGAGGCTGGTGCTGGTGGTTCTTGTGACCGCATAGGAAGATATTTTGCTAGCAGTTCGGGGGTCAACTCAACAATTTCGTCACTGTCCATTGCGTCAGACAGATAGGTGACAAGGTTTGTATCAAGGCGCGGTAGCTCGGGTTC
>JAGQGA010000906.1 GCA_020432595.1 Anaerolineales bacterium
CTGATTCGGGACATGATGGTGCGGAACGGGGACGCGGCCAAGCCGATTTGGATTAGCGAAATGGGGTGGAATGTGGCTCCCGACGGGATTGCGCCGCTGTATGGGCAGGCGACGGAGGAACAGCAGGCGCGGTATGGGGTGGAGGCGTACCGGCGGGTGCAGGCGGAATGGCCGTGGCTGGGGGTGGTGAATTACTGGTTTTTGAAGCGGCCGGCCGACTTTGAGAAGGATCAGGCGTGGTATTATTTCCGCTTGCTGGAGCCGGACTTCACGCCGCTGCCTGCGTTTGAAGCCATTGCCACCTATGCCAACAGCGGCGCACAGGTGGAGAAGGTGCCGGATTGGGTGTGGGGGTGGGAGGAAAAACGGCCGTTTTTCTTCCTAACCAGCAGCGCGATTTTGTTTTTTGCTGCGCTGCGCTTTTTGGCACCTAAAGATGATGTATAAGAATGGGACGCAGATTTGCCTGATTTACCTGATGATTATCTCTCAGGGAGGGGCTGGCTAATGTGGCGGGAGAAATGGTTGGTGCTGCTGGTTTTGCTGCTGGCGTTGGGGCTGCGTTTTTATCAGCTGGATGCCCAAAGTTTTTGGAATGACGAGGGTAACAGTGCGCGGCTGAGTGAGCGCACCATTCCCCTGATTATCGAGGGGACGGCCAGCGACATTCACCCGCCGCTGTATTATTTGCTGCTGCGCGGCTGGCG
>JAGQGA010000907.1 GCA_020432595.1 Anaerolineales bacterium
GACCACAGGAGCGGATGAGAGTGACAACAACGGGGTCGCCCACGTTTGCCAGGGTCACGCCGGGGCCAACTTCGGTGACAACCCCGGCCGCTTCGTGGCCGTAGATGGCGGGCAGGGTGCCCCCCCAGCCGCCGTCCATGTAGAGAATGTCGCTGTGGCAAATGGCGCAGGCGGCGAGCTTGACGCGCACTTCGTTGGCTTGGGGTGGATCTAAGACGACCTCTTCGATTACTAGAGGTTTGCCAAATTCATAACAAACGGCCGCTTTCATACAAAAAATCTCCTTCTTCCCAATGGATGTTTTTGGGGTAAATTGGTCGTTTTTTGGAGATTGGAGATTGGAGATTATGAACCCTCATCAATCTCCAATCTCTAATCTCCAATCTCTTTCCTTGAAAACGCAATTTCCCTCGTTGGGCAGATTCCTGCCCGATGATGCTCAGTAATGGGCTGGAAGTATAGATTTTTTGGGGATTTATTCAAGCCATGCCGGGGAGTCGCCCCATAGACCCCAGCAGAGGATGCCCAGCAAGGCCAGTTCGCCGACGACGGCCATGATGATGGCAGTGAGGGTAGGGGTGAGTTGGAAGGAGGTGAGGGGGGAAACGACCGTTTCTCCCCCCAGCAGCAGCGGCAGCCAATCCGTTTGCGCCGCCAGCAAAATGAGCGTCACCAGCAGCAGCGAGGCGAACGCTGGCACGGCCAAA
>JAGQGA010000908.1 GCA_020432595.1 Anaerolineales bacterium
TGAAGAAGCGGGGCCGGGTAAACATTTTCTGGGAACTGCCCACACCCTGCGCCATTACACCACCGCCTTCCACCAGCACAAGGCATTTAGCATGGATAATTATGAGAAGTGGGAGGAGGAAGGGAGCGTGGATAGCTACAAGAAGGCGTATGGCATTTGGCAAAAGATGCTGCGCGACTATGAAGCCCCGCCGCTGGACGAGGCCACCCGCGAAGAACTCCACGCCTTTGTCGCCCATCGCCGCGCCGAAATTCAGGCGGGCAGGCCGCGCTCTGGCTGGGAAAGCAGTAAACCGTAATCGGTCGAAGCACGGATTTTGGGGTGACAAAACAAGTCGGCGTGTCTTTGCGGACGCAGAGCGTCCTGTGGCTGGAAAATAGGGCTGAGAAACGACACAGAGCATCCAGGAAGAACAGTTCCCACGCGGTTGGGGGTTAACAAAATAAACGGGTAAACATGTCATTTCGAGAGCCTGCACTGAGGCCGCCGAAGTGTCCTCCGAGAAATCCCGTCGGCAACGGCCCAGTGAGCGGGATTTCTCCTCGAAGACTCGTCGAAATGACATGAATTTTTTACCCAAGTAAATGGTTAACACACTAGAGAGTGGGAACCAGATGAATGTCATTCCCGCGAAAGCGAGAATCCAAATGTAATTGGAGGGAAAGAATGAGTGAGTTTCCGAAGCAGGCGAGATTGGTGATTGTGGG
>JAGQGA010000090.1 GCA_020432595.1 Anaerolineales bacterium
CCATTTTGAATGCCATCGTCCGAGATGGCTCTGCTTGGCAAGCATTTTAGCGGAATTCGCTTTTTGCTCTTGACTTTTATCACAGTTGCTTCGACGAGTCCGCGAGGAGAAATCTCGCTCCCGTCGCCAAATAAGAGCGGGATTCCTCGGGGGACCTCGGAATGACATATCTCGTTATATCGTTTCGCCCAGCTTCACTGCCTGGAAAATCTTCATCCGCAGCAGGAGGCCACCGAGGACAACCAGGGCGACCAGAAAAAGCAGGCCAAAGAGTAGGTAAATTTGGCTGATGGCGAGCCAGGCAATTTCGACAAGAACGGGAGGAACGGCCGTTTCTCCCACCCGCAAATAGGGAATAAACCCCTGACTCACCAGCACGCCCAGTCCGGTGCCCAGCCCCAGCCCAGACACAATCAATAAGCCTAGCTCAAACGCCAGCAGCGTCAACATTTGGTCACTGCCCAGCCCCACGGCTCGCAGCACCCCCAGTTCAATAAAGCGGCGGCGGAAGGAAAACAGAGCATAGAGAAAAAAGCCAAAGACCGTTAGCAGTGCTGCCGCCACAAACCCCACCGACAGCAGCCCAAACAACCCTTGTCGCTCCGGCTGCTGCTGCGCCCGCCGAATCGGCTCAAACGGTGTCACCCATTCCCGCCTGCCCGCCAGTTCCGTCTCCAAAGCCGCCACGTCTGCCCCCGGCGCGGTTCGCAGCCATACGTAGTAAGGCAGGCTGCCCCCCACCTGCTGGAACAGGTAATCGAGGTTGCCGACGGCCAAAAAGCCTGCTTCGGCCGGGTACCAACTGGGGAAATAGGTAAACGCCCCCACAATTTGGCCGACCAGTTCCACCGCGCCGCCCGGCACCGTGACCGTTTGCCGGAACACATCCCCCACCTGCAGGCTGCGTTCAGCCATAAAGCCATCAGGCAAGAGGATGCCGTTGGGCGTTTGCGCCAGCAGGTTGAGCAGCGTGCCCAGCGGCAAGCTAGCAAAATCACGCCGCCAAAACGCCGCCTGCGCCAGTTCCGCCCTGTCCACCCCTAGAAAAATCCCGTCAAAGGGCAAACGGCCGATTTCCGCCTCCGCCTCATACCGCCCTACCCGCGCCGCCCCCAGTACCCCCGGCAGATCGCGGAAGGTGGCGGTGGGGGCAAAAAAATAGTCGTTCTGCACCCGGCTACCCTGTGTAGCAAAATCAAAAACGCTGGCATCGGCCCCCACAGCGTAGTAGCTTTGGTCATACAACTGCAAATCCATCGTTCGCGCCAGTGAAGCGGTAAAAACGGCTAGGCTGACGGTGAGGGTGAGCAACATGAGCGGCGTGGCATAAAAGCCGGGGGTGCGGGCGAGTTGGCGCACCGCCAGCAGCAGCCCGACGCTGTTGCTTTGCGCCAGCAGCCAGCTTAGACCGCGCAGAGCCAGGGGGAGCAGCCGCAGAAAAAAGAGGGTGAGAGCAAAAATGGTGAGAGCGGGCAAAATGAGCAGCAGCGGATTTTGCAGGGGGTTGAAACTGGCGGCTTCATCGCCAGCGGCCAGCCCATTTTGCTGCCACAGCAGATAAAAGCCGTAGGCGGCGGGGATCATGAGCAGCAGATCAAGCCAGATGCGCTGCCACCAGGGGTTGGCCTGGGCACGGGCGCGGTCTTGTTTGTAGGTGATGATGGTGTGGCGGGCGGCGGCCAGGGTGGGGGCAATGCGGGCAAGGAGGGCGAGGAGAACGGCCGTTAATCCCGCCCTTAACGCCCCATTTGTCAGCACCACCCGCAGCGCCGACTCAGCCGAAAAGTCCAAAAAGCTGCGCGTGTGGCCGATGAGTGCCGTCAGCCACAGTGCCAGTGCTGTGCCCAGTGCCAGGGCAATCAGCCCCAGCACCACCCCTTCCAGTAGCCCCATCATCAACATTTGCGCCAGCGTCGCCCCCCGGCTGCGCATGACGGCAATTTCGTTGCGCCGTTCGCTCACCGACAACCCCACCACCAGCCCGATAAAGGCCAGCACCAGCCCAATGATGGGCACGTTAAAGGCCGTGAGCAGCAGCACCAGCGAGGTGACGGAACTGTTGTATAGTTCCAGTGCCTCGACCGGGGTTTGCAGCACGCGGGCGGCCGGGAGCAGCACCGCTACCCGGTTTTCCACTGCCTGATAACGGCTGCTCATGCTGCGTATCTGGTCAATCCCCACCTCGCTGCCATCCAGCACCACCTGCCATGCCGCCTCCACCACGTCATCCTCGATATTAGGGGCAACGCGGCGACCAAAGCTGGTGGCGGGCATGACAAAGTAATGGGCAAAATCTGGCAAAGGCACCGCCCAGAAATCGCTGCGCGGGTTGAAGGGTTCCCAAATGCCAACGATTTGCAGCGGAAAATCGGCGCGGCTGCCGGATTCATCCACAATGGTAAACAGATCGCCAATTTGAACGCCGGTGCGCTGGGCAAAGCCGTTGTTCACGGTCACTGCAATGGGAACGGCAGGGTCGTCGGGGGCATCTTGCGGCCAGGTACCTTCTTGCAAACGGCCGTTTTCCGCCAGCCCATTTACCACCGCCAACTGCACCCGCCCCAGCGATGTTTGCCCACCCTGTGGAAACAGACGGAAGCGTTGGCTAACCATGATGCCCGTCTGGGTTTGCACCGGTAGCCCTAGGGCCGGTTCGCTGCTGGAAAGATAGTCATTGGTTGGGGCAACTTCCTCCCACGACAGGGCACTGGTGTTAAACCCCTGATATTGCAGCAAATAGGTGAAGGCGGAGCGGTTGGTTTGCCGCGCCACGCGCTCGATGTCGTCTTGCAGCAGTTGGTAATAAACGCCGCTGGCGTAGAGAGGGGTAATCATCATGAGGGCAACAACGGCCGTTAATCCCACAGCCGTTGCCACACTCAGCCCCTTTTGCGCCCATAAGCGCCTGATAGTCAGGATTACGGTTGCCATTTTTTACTGCCCCACAACAACATCCCCTTCTTCCACGCCGGACACAACCTCAATGCGCCCGTCCCCCTCAATCCCCAGCACCACGTCCACGCGCCGTTCGCCGCCGTCCTGCTGAATGACGACAAATTGACGGCCGTTAAATTCCCGCAACGCCGCCGGGGGCAGCCAAAGGGCATCGGGGCGTTCTTCCAGAAAAATATTGACCTGCACCCGGCTGCCAGCGGTAAATTGGGCGGCGTCTTCGG
The DNA here is from genome assembly GCA_020432595.1 of Anaerolineales bacterium. The sequence goes on from JAGQGA010000090.1 coordinate 3,177, forward strand.
GGTTAGTAAACGCAATGCGGGCGGTCGAATCGTTCTCGGCCACGTCCTGGTTGCTGCCGGGGCTGCCATAGGGAGGCGGCAGGCGGCGTACAAAGGCGGCAAAGGTTTCGCCGGGATGGTTAGCAGCGGTGATGGTGGCCGTCATATTTTCGCCCATCTCCAACAGTTGGCTTTCGATGAGCGTGGCCTGCACTTCCAGCAGCGTGATGTCGGCGATGAGGCCAACGCGGTTGCCCGCCACCACCCGCTGCTCTGGCGAGACGCTAAAGGAGGTGATTTGGCCGTCAAAGGGGGCAATAAGGTCGTTGCTGGCTAACGCTTCATTCAGGACATCTACATGCAGCTTGGCTTCTTCTATGTCGGCCAGCAGCAGCGGGTCAATGCCAATGTCGAGTTCATCTACCGTCAACTGCGCCAATTGCAGGGCAATGGTACGGCGGCTAATTTCTAGCTGCTGCGCGGGGTTAGGGGCTGCGCCACCCTGCGCCACGGCAAAATCCAGCTCTAGCTGCGCCAAGTCGCGCTGGAGTTCGGCGCGGCGCTGGGCGGCTTGCTGCTGTTTTTCCAGCGCATCCACCCGTTTTTGGGCAATGTCCAGCTCGGCCTGGGCGGTCAGCAGTTCTTCTTGCAGCGTCAGCGTATCGAGCGTTGCCAGCACATCGCCGGCCGTTACCATGTCGCCACGCTGCACAAACACTTCGGCCACTACGCCATCGCGGGGGAAAGCGAGGATTTTTTCAAAAGCGGGGCCAATACGGCCAGCGAAGTCAATTTGGTAAACAACTTCACCGCGCTCGACGACATAGGTGGGTTTGGGAGGAAGAACGGCCGTTGGTATCGGTGTCGGTTCTGCTGCCAAGTCCACCCGGCGCGGCTCGGTAGTGGTGTCGGCGCAGGCGGCAAGGTGGAGGATGAAGATTAGTAAAAAGAGTCGTTTCATACGTCTGGAGATTGGAGATTGGGGATTGGAGGTTGATGAAGGTTCATAATCTCCAATCTCTAATCTCCATTTATCTTGAATGATTGTAATGCGGGCAGGGAAGTGGGGCAAAAAACGGCCGTTCTGCTTCACACAATCTTTACATCTCTCGCCTATAATGACCATATCTGCTATGCTGACAATAACTATGGAAAAAATAACGCAAATCCCACTCACAAAATGGTTAACCTTTGGCTTCCTCGCCTTGGGAGTATTGCTTATTCTTATTTTTGGCGTTCGCTCTTTCCGCTCCTTTAAGCAAATGCGCTATGTGCGTGCGGAAGGTTTGGATCGGGGAGATGCATCGGTAGATGCCATTCGCGGCTGGATGACGCTTGACTATGTGGCCGTTGCCTATGCCGTGCCAGAAGAATACTTACTAAACTATTTGGGCATCCCGTTTGAGCAACGAAATGGACACGAAACGCTGCGCGATCTGAACCGCATCTATGACCTGGGGCTATCGGCTGACAGGCAAGATCAGCGGGTAATTGAAGCCGTGGCGGAAGCGATTGAGGCATATCGAGCTAATCCCGTGGTCACAGGGTTGGATGATATCCGTCCCTGGATGACGATCCGCTATATTTCTGTCAGTACAGGTGTATCGGAAACGTACATTTTTGAGCAAATTGGCATTCCAGCCGAAAATGATAATGAATTTAAAGATTTGGGGCGTTTAGACAAAGAATATCGGTATGAAGGTGGCTTACGAGCACTGATCGATACGCTTAGAAACGCTCTGGCTAACTATGAGAAGGCACCATGACATTATCGGATTTATCAAACATTAGCGATCTATTCTTGAGTTGGGTTTTAATCTATGGTGCCTCGATGTTGGCTCTGGCTTTGTTTGTGGGGGCACTGGGCGTACCGGTACCTGGGACATTGTTTGTGGTCGCAGCCGGAGCTTTTGTGCGACAAGAGGTGTTGGGTATCAGCGATACGCTGTTATTTGGACTTGTCGGTGTCGTGATTGGTGACGTGCTGAGCTATAGCATTGGACGGCTGGCTCGGGTTTGGCTGCAAAAGCGGTTTGGTCAGTCTAAAACGTGGCAGCAAGCTGAGAATACCTTTCAGGAACGGGGTGGCGTGGCGGTTTATTTGTCACGCTGGCTACTAACACCCATTGCGATTCCGGTGAATTGGGTGGCTGGCAGCAGTGGGTATGCCGTCAGTCGGTTTATTATGTATGATGCAGCAGGGGAGTTGACGTGGCTGCTGGTGTTTGGGGGGCTGGGATATGCGTTTGGCAGCCAGTGGGAAGTAATTAGTGAGTTTGTGAGCGATTTTAGCGGGCTGCTGGCGGGTGTAGCGGTGTTTGGGGTGGGGGTGTATTTGCTGTTGAAAAAACGGCCGTTTTCCCCCGTGTTAAAACCAGTAATCAGTAATCGGTAATCAGTGACCAGTACTGATTACCGATTACCGATTACTCTTTTACGCTGGTTGTAGGGACAAAACGGCCGTTTTTAACCGATCCATCGCTTCCACCACCAGCGAACGTGGGCAAGCCAGGTTAATCCGCACAAATCCATCCCCTTCATTGCCAAAAACATACCCTTGGTTAAAGAATAGGTGCGCCTGATCGTAAAGCAACGCCTTCAACTCATCCTTATCTAGCTCAAGTGCCCGGCAGTCCAGCCAAGACAAGTATGTCCCTTCCAGCGGCGACAAACAAAGCTGCGGCAAATTGTCTGCCAAAAAGCTCGCCATATAGCGGTAATTATCCCCAATATAGCCAATCACCTCGTCTAACCAAGCGTCACCGTGGGTATAGGCAGTCTGCGTGGAAACCAGCCCAAAGGCATTGATCCCCTTCACGCCTAAATTGTTCATAAAGGTGTTGAGCTTGTTGCGCAGAGCCACGTCGGGAATCATGACATGGGATGTTTTTAACCCGGCTAAATTAAATGTTTTGCTGGGAGCCATGCAGGAAATGGAACGTTGGGCAAATTCATCGCTGATGGAGCCAAAGGGGACAAATGTGTATTCTGGCTGGATCAAATCGCAGTGGATCTCGTCGGAAACAACCAGCACGTCGTTGGCAAAACAAATTTCGCCCATGCGCGTCAGCTCTTCACGGGTCCAGACACGCCCCACGGGGTTGTGGGGGCTGCACAGCACAAACATTTTGACATCAGGGTCGGCAGCTTTGGCGGCAAAATCATCGAAGTCTATGGAATAACGGCCGTTTTCCGCCACCAACGAATTCGACACCACCACCCGTCCATTATTCTCAATGGCAAAGGTAAAGGGATGATAAACCGGCCGTTGGATCAAAATTTTGTCTCCCGGCTGGGTATACGTTTGCACCATCATGTTGAGAGCAGGCACCACGCCGGGCGTAATCACCACCCAGTCGGCCTGCACCGTCCAACCATGCCGCCGCTGCACCCAGCCAATAAAGGCATCGTAATAATCGGCCGTTGGCGTGGTATAACCAAACAGTCCGTGCTGCGCCCGCGCCACCAACGCTTCAACAACGGCCGGCGGGCAGCGGAAATCCATATCGGCGACCCACATTGGCAATAATCGCTCGGCTCTATACTTGGGGTCACTGCGGTCGCTGTAAGCTGCCCCATTTGGGCCAAACTCAAATTCCCATTTTGTGCTATTGGTTCCCTGCCGGGAAATTTCCTGATCCAGATTAAATGTCATGCTCCTAACCTCTTCCTTCCATCAGTGGGATGATGGGTCGTGTCATCTGACGAATTGGGAGTGTGGTGTCAGATGCAAAAAAAATTAACGGCCGTTGCCATTAGATGATCATCTTTCATCCCAACAGCCCCTAAGAGCTTACCCCAATTTGCTGACACCAACAAAAAAAACCGCAGACTTTTAGGTCTGCGGTTCATCCGCCAGTAGGGGGCGTATTGCATACGCCCTCTGATCATTCTTACTTGCCAGCCTTCGCCAATGCAATCTCCGCTGCCCGCAGCGTATTCTGCATCAACATCGCAATCGTCATCGGGCCAACGCCGCCCGGCACCGGCGTAATCGCCCCCGCCACTTCCTTGGCCGACTCAAAATCAACGTCACCAACCAGCCGATAGCCACGCTTCGCCGTTGGGTCATCCTTGCGATTGATGCCCACATCAATCACCACCGCCCCCGGCTTCAGCATATCGCCTGTAATCAGTTCAGCAATGCCCACGGCCGCTACTACAATATCCGCCCGCTGCAAATGCTCCCGCAAATCTCGCGTCCGGCTGTGGCAAATCGTCACCGTGGCGTTCCGCTCTTGCAACAGCATCGCCACCGGCAGCCCTACAATGTTTGACCGTCCCACAACCACTGCCTCAGCCCCGCTGATCTTTACACCCGTTTTTTCCAGCAGCACAATACAGCCATGCGGCGTACAGGGAATAAACAGCGGCTCACGCCCCTTCATCGCCAAACGGCCGATATTTATCGGGTGGAACCCATCAACATCCTTCTCCAGCGAAACAGAATTCAGCACTGCCTCTTCATCAATATGCTTTGGCAGCGGCAGTTGCACCAAAATGCCGTTTACATTGGGGTCAGCATTCAGGCTGGCAACCAGCCCTTCCACTTCTTCTTGCGTTGCCGTAGCAGGTAAATGATGCCCTACCGAACGAATACCTAATGCTTCACACGTCCGCTGCTTGCTACGCACATACGTTGCCGAGGCTGTATCATCCCCCACCAACACCGTTGCCAGGCCAGGCACATACCCATGCTCTTCCTGCATCTTTGCCACCCCAGCCTGCACACTCTCACGGACTTCTTGGGCAATCTTTGTACCATCAATAATTATTGCACTCATGATAACACTTGAACCCAACTATTTAGGCAGCAGTTCCGTACCCATAAACTTATCCAGCCAAATAGCAATGGCACACGCCAAGGCTAGTGTCGTAAAGAAAGTATAGATACCACCATACTCTTCGAGTGTTGTTCCAATAGCAAATGTAATACCAAGCGTTAGAACAAAACCAACAACAAAAGAAATAGCTACTAAAATCAACCGTTTTGCAAGCATCTTTCAATCCTCCAGAGTTACAAATTAACTTCCTCAAATTTAAACAAACAACAAGACAAGCCCAACTATGGACAGGCTAAAACTAGCCCGCCAATGCTTCTTTCACATGCTGCATCAACTCTTCACGTGAGATTGGCTTGGTTAAATATGTATTTGCACCAACGCTCAACCCTTTATTGACACTTTCAAGGTCTGTCCGGGCACTAAGCATAATGATAGGTAGCAACTCCCTATCATAATCACGCCGCAAGATTTCACAAACCGAGAAACCATTCAAACCAGGCATCATCTCATCAAGCAAAATAATATCGGGCAGCGATTCCTGGATTTTCTCCAACGCATCAAACCCGTCCTCGGCTTCAGTCACGTGAAAACCAGCTCGCACCAACGTAAGACGCAAAAGTGTGCGAGCCATCGGTTCATCATCTACAATGAGCACAGACTTGGTCAAAATATCTCCAATGTCAGTGTTTCTGCCCAAAACACTTTTTTGAATATTTCCAAGCGAATAAAGATGAGGAAACTTTATCCGCATCTAATGCTAATTTTATTCAATTCTCTCTTATAAGCAAAAGGTGGAGCTTAGCGCAGCGGGAGTTCTATTTCGGCACCTTCCCGTGCCAAAATGGTGTTCGGAAATTGCCTACGCGCCTCATAAAGAATCTGTTCTGCCTGCTCATCTGTCAGGTCAGGTGCATAGTGAAACAGAGCCAACGTTTTCACACGAGCTTCAATGGCAACCTGTACTGCCTCTTCCCAACAGCTATGCCCCCAGTCCGAAAACTGATTACGTTCAGCCATTGTGGGAAAATGGGCATCATGAACCAATAGATCGGCTCCCTCGGCCAGTTTAAGCACGTTGGGATCAAAGCGGTCATCATAATGGCTGACATCGCTACAATAGGTAAACACAATGCCATCATTCTCAATGCGATAACCCAAACACCCGCCGGGATGATTCAGGTCGGCAGCCAGCACCTTGGTATTATCACCAATGATGAATGTCTCCCCACCTTCTATCTCCTTGACGATTAGGTCAGCAGGGAGAGCTTTGTAAGAAAAGGGGAGGTAGGGTTCAATAAACTGACCCGCTAAGGTCTCGACCAAGCGTTTGTTAACTCGCCGCCGGCCGATCAGCACAAAGCGATTTTGGCGACCAAAGACAGGGGCAAAAAAGGGAAATCCTTGAATGTGATCCCAATGGGTATGGCTGATTAAAATATTGCCAACGATGCGCTCTGGGTTCTCTTTTTGCAACTGCTGTCCCAGGCGACGGATACCAGAGCCAGCATCCAGAATGATGAGTTGACGGTCAGAGGTCAAGACATCAATGCAGGAGGTATTCCCCCCCATCTTTACGGTGTCAGGCCCAGGGACAGGGATTGTTCCCCGAACACCCCAAAATCGAATTCGCACGTTGGTTCTTCCTAATTTCAAGCTCTTTTCAACGGTCACGCCGGGATGGATGTTAGGATTGAAATGAGCTTAACAGTGGCTATGGCTCAGCCGGATGAATTTCTCCAGTTTTAGCAAACAGTTTGTCTACGCTATCGAGTAATTGTTGTGGCCCAAAGGGTTTGGTGATGTAGTCATCAACACGGGCAACATGCAACCCTAACACGCGGTCAATGCTTAACGCCTTAGCTGTTACCACAATCACTGGGATATGGCGGGTAGCATCATCAGCCTTCATTTTTTGATATACTTCCCAGCCGTCCATATCGGCCATCATCAAATCAAGCAATACTAAATCTGGTTTTGTTCGGAGAACGGTCTCTAACCCAACCTGCCCCCCCATAGCTCCAATGACTTCATAGTGGGCACGGCTAAGGATGTGGGTGACGAGATCGATTATTTCTTGTTCGTCTTCAATGCAGACGACACGTTTTCGCTGAATGGACATGCCAATACCTCGTTTACAGGTGCAGTTTGTCTATCATATAATCAAACAAGAGGGTATCATATAATGAACTGTGGTTCAAAGCAGTATTTTACTTTACTTTGCTACAGGGGCGTATAATTTTGGTTAACGGTGGTTGACTTTCAACGGCCGTTTTGTCATAATTGCCCCCATAGTTAACAAACCAAAAGCGATGATAGAGACGAGTAAACGTTTGCCGTCGGTCTAGCGAGCCTGAGTTGGTGGAAGTCAGGTACCTATGCAGCGTTGAAAATCCCTCTGGAGCTGCTGACCGAACGTTTCTAACCGAAACAAGTAAGCCCAGCCGGGTTTATTCCACGTTACGGAATGGCGACAATGTTAGTTGTTGCACTGAGTGCTTGGTGTTTATTGCATCAGGAATTTGGGTGGTACCGCGAAGACAAAGCCTTCGTCCCAATGTTTGGGCGAAGGCTTTTTTGATCTTAGGATAACAAGTTATGAGTGAATTACTGTATGTGACCGATGCGTATTGCCAAGCGTTTGATGCCAAAGTAACGGCCGTTCTCGATGGCGGCGGCGTGGTGCTGGATCGCACGGCGTTTTATCCGGGCGGCGGTGGGCAGCCGGCCGACACGGGCAGCCTGACGGCCAACGGGCAAACGTGGGAGGTAACGGCCGTTAAACGCATCGCCGGGCAGGTGGTGCATTTTGTGGCCGGGGAACCGCCAGCGGTGGAAACGGCCGTTAGCGGCCAGCTCAACTGGGAACGCCGCTACCAATTAATGCGAACCCACACCGCCATGCACATCCTCTGCGGCGTCATTTGGCGCGACTATGGCGCGTCAGTCACGGGCGGCAACATGGAACCGCTGCAAGGGCGAATGGATTTTGAGTTTGAAACCATGCGGCAAGAGCTGGTGGCAGAAATTGAAGCCGCTGTCAACAAGGAAGTTGAAGCCGCCCGCCCCACCCGCGTGCAAATTTTGCCCCGCGAAGAGGCATTCCAAATCCCTGACCTCATTCGCACCAAAATCAATTTGCTGCCCGCAGGCATCAGCGAAGTTCGCACCGTGGAACTGGTCGGGCTAGATTTACAGGCCGACGGCGGCACCCACGTTGCCAACACCAGCGAAGTGGGGCGAATGCGGATTGTGGATTACAAGAGCAAAGGGAAGATTAACAAGCGGATTTATGTTGAATTGGATGAATAGAGATTGAGAGACTGGGAGACTTAGAGACTGAGTTAGGCTCCCAATCTCTAAGTCTCCCAGTCTCCCAATTTTAAGCCATGCGTTTTCTCATCCACGAACAACCCTACGAAAAACCACTGGCCGCTGGAGCCTATCGCTATGAGCGCGAAGGGCAGCCGACGGGGGCTGTGGAATCGTGGCGGCTGACGCAGGCGACGGCCGATTTTGTGGTACTGCGGGTAGATGTGGATGAGCGAGCGGTTAACGGCCGTTCCACTCTCTACCACTACTTGCAGCAAAAAAACGGCCGTCCCGAACGGCTCACCTATCGGCTGTGGGATAGCGCAACGCGGATTGAGGGCAAGCTGTTTTTTAACGAAACCAGCGTCAGCGGCACGCGCACGGTGAACGGGACAACAGTTGAGGAAGAGATGGCGTTGGCAGATGGGTATGGCTTTTGGTTTCCGTCGGCGGTGGGGGCAGGAACGGCCGTTCTTTCCCACACCACGCTGCAAAATCACGCCCTCACCCTCAACCCCGCCACCCTGGCCCTCCAGCCCGTTGCCACGCTGTCTGTGCTGCCGCTGCCCGGCCCCGGCGAAACCATGACGCTAGGACAAAAGGAAGTCACCTACTACTGGACGCAGCTTATTTGGGATCAACAACAGATGATGCGGCTGGGGCAGGTGCAGGCGGGTTACCCGGTGTGGGTGGGGTGGATGGATGGATTAACGGCCGTTGCTACCCGCTATTTTTGGTATCAGACACAAGGATAATCTGATGAAATGGCAAATCGTTCAGCCCCAACATTTCCAACGAATTACCAACCCAGCATAACCTGCGGGCTATGCTGGGATTCCACTGTCACCATCACGATTCAATCAACATCCGTGTTCCCTCCAATCTGTGTTTATAAAGAGACAAAAGATTGGAAGACAAGGAGGCTGGAAGATTAAGAGGCTATCACAAGATATAGTCTCCCAATCTCCCAATCTCTCAATCTCCAATCCCCAATCTCCAATCTCAAAAAACCAAAAGAGAGATACCATGAGCTTTAAAGACGTATCCAACAAAGTAGACTTCGTTGCACTCGAACAAAACATCCTCAACTTCTGGAAAGAGACCGATGCTTTCAACAAGCTGCGCCAGCTTCGCGCCAGCAGCGACAAACGGTTCAGCTTCATAGACGGCCCCATCACCGCCAACAACCCCATGGGCGTTCACCACGCCTGGGGACGCACCTACAAAGACCTCTACCAGCGTTACCACGCCATGCAGGGCAAAAACCTGCGCTGGCAAAACGGCTTCGACTGTCAAGGGCTGTGGGTCGAGGTCAACGTGGAAAAAGAACTCGGCTTCAAATCCAA
>JAGQGA010000909.1 GCA_020432595.1 Anaerolineales bacterium
AAATCGTTGCCGTTCCGATCCAAAAAGATCATGTTAGTATCAGTAACGGCCGCTAAATTAAGCGTCTCACAAGTATAGGTAATGTTGGGCTTCATCCACAGTTTAAAAATATCTGTGTCCTGGCTGCTGCCCAAGGTTGGCACAAAACTCATGCTTAATGTCTGCCCCACCCCAATCTCACAGGCAAATTCTATTTTGCTGTTAAATTCACACTCATCAGCCCCAGCCACAGGTGTGTTTGATGGCGTTGCCGTGGGGCGATCCAGCTCATCTATTTCAAAACAGTAGGTACGGTTGGTCGCATCACCCGGTGCCAGGTTTTCTACGCGGGCAAAATAAAAGCCATCTTTTGGTGCAGTAAAAATGACCTCAGACGCACGGCTCGTGTCTTCAGCATCATCATTTTGACCAATGACATTCCCATCGGGGCCATAAATAGTCAAACGGGTGTCCAGACCAGCCTGCAAATCATGGGTAAAAACCCGGTAGCGAGCATCTTTTTTGCCAACAAAGCGAAAATAATCTACATCCCCACTAGGCCACAAGGTGGCATTACAAAGACCAGTTGCCCCTGCAGCCGTGGTGTAGGAATCGGCTAGGCTGTCATTCGGTTCGTATTGGTCAACAAAAACGCCGGGCGTGGGGGTGGAGGTGGCACCACTGGGCGTGGAGGTTGGCGCAGGGTCATCATCGTCAATGAGAAT
>JAGQGA010000910.1 GCA_020432595.1 Anaerolineales bacterium
TACGACGACGGCACCGGGCTGGAGCAGGTGATGGCACTCGATGCCATGCGCCGCGAGCGCGGTGTGTACAGCCAACCCATTTTTGACATCGCCGGTGAACGCTATGCTGGTGCCCCCTCCTACGACATTTTTGCCGCCACCTTTGATGCAGTACTAGCTGCAACTCCCTAATGGCATGACTGGTAGCCGAGGATTCCAATCCTCGCCTTGCCGCCTTAGCTTTCGTCAAAACCACCAAATCTTGGTAGCATATTGACAGAAAATTATCAAGATATGCTCACAAGCAAAAGAAAATTGGGACGCAGATTGCCCTGATACACCTGATCATTATCAGGAAAATCAGGGCAATCTGCGTCCCATTTCCCACAAAACAGGACTGAACAATTATGGCAATCAAACCAACATTCCGCTGGAATGACCCTATTCTTTTTGACGAACAGCTTGACGATGAAGAACGCGCCGTCCGCGACGCTGCCCGCCGCTACTGCCAGGACAAACTCATGCCCCGCGTCCTTGAAGCCAATCGGCACGAAATCTTTGACCGCGACATTTTGTATGAAATGGGCGAAATGGGCTTTCTCGGCTGCACCCTCCCCGAAGAGTACGGCTGTGCTGGTCTCAACCACGTCGCCTACGGCATCATCGCCCGTGAAGTGGAGCGGGTGGACAGTGGCTACCGCAGCACGATGAGCGTGCAAAGCT
>JAGQGA010000911.1 GCA_020432595.1 Anaerolineales bacterium
TACAACTGGTTAATCACCGCCTTTATTCTTTCACTTACACTCGTCGGCTTTGCCAGTCGCCACACACAAGCTTATACAATGGCTAAGCTTGACATCCCCCTGCAACAAGTTCTCAGCACCACATCTGACCAAATGGTCAATGTCATCGTTCAAAGAAGCCATGACGCCCATGCGACTGAGTCAATTATTGAGCAATTAGGGGGAATTGTTTACAAAGACCTGCCGATCATCAACAGCGTAGCAGCGACCTTAAACAGCTCTTCAATCCCTGTGCTGGCACAATCAAACGTTATTAAACACATCTCTTTTGATAGCATATTACAAAGCAGCACCACGCCCGCTTTCAAGATGGAGACAGTGTTTAGCCCTAGTGTTGCTGACGCATGGTCTAGCTTTACGTTGACCAATACCTACACTAGCCCAGTTATTGTTTGTACGCCCACATACAATAAAAGCATTCACACTCTTCCCTTTGTTGTGCGGCTTCGTAATGTGACCAGTAATAGCTTTGAAATGCGCTTGCAGAACCCCGGCAACAAGCCTTTAAGCAAGTCGGCTCTCGTTCACTGTCTTGTGGTTGAAGAAGGGGCTTGGACATTGCCCGATGGCCGTAAGATTGAAGCTCATACCTACAATAGTACTAAAACAGCCAGTGCTAGCGTATGGTACAAAGAACTCCAAAGCTATAGTCAAAGCTATAC
>JAGQGA010000912.1 GCA_020432595.1 Anaerolineales bacterium
CGTGTCGCTGCTGGCAGGGATGGGGCTGGAAACGGTGATAGCGGATAAGGTGAGTAAGCGGGTATTGGGCTGGATAACGGCCGTTTTGCTTCTCCTCATGGCCTGGGGCATTGGCAGCCGTTGGCTGGCCGCCCTCATCCCCACTGGAGCCGAAGCCCCCTACCAGCCCATTGCCCCGGCCACGCTGCTGTTGTGGCTGGGTGAACTGGTTTTATGTTGGCTCATTGTTTGGGTGGGGCAGAATAGCAACGCGGATGACGCAGATTTAAACGGATTTTCGCGGATCAGCCTAAAAAAGATCCGCGAAAATCCGCCCCGATCCGCGTTATCCGCGATGCCATTTCTTCTCCGCGTTTGTCCGCGTTTGTCCGCGTCCCATGTCCTCCTCGCCCTCGCCGTCATCAGCCTCTACATCAGCTCCCGTAGCTTGCCTTACAACCACCCCACCACCCCCGAAGCATTTTTTGACCTGCGGCCACCCAGTACGCGGCTGCTGGCGGGTAATCAGGGAGCCATGCCGCCAGATCGCTTTCTTAGCCTCTCCAACATCTTTTTTGACCCCGGCGACCAGGCGGAAATTGACACCATCTATGCCGGGCTGCTGGATGAGCAGGCGCAGTTTGATTACACAGTGGCGATTAAGCAAAAGGAGATCATTGGCCCCAATTTGCCGATGGTGTATGGCTTGCCAACGGTGGACG
>JAGQGA010000913.1 GCA_020432595.1 Anaerolineales bacterium
CTGCGACCCGCTGCCGCGTGAGGCGTTGGCCGACGTGGCCGACCTTGGTTTTGACCGCGAAACGCCGCTCTGGTTTTACATTCTGCGCGAAGCAGAGGTGTTGGCTGAAGGGAAACAGCTAGGGCCGATGGGTGGCCGCATGGTCGCTGAGGTGCTGATTGGGCTGCTAGAAGGCGACCGCCAGTCGTTTGTCCGTGCCGACCCGCAGTGGAAACCGACGCTGGGGGCGCGGGAGGGAGAGTTTGGGATGGTGGATTTGCTTGATTTTGCCGGGGCTTAAGGAGGTTAATAGGACGCTGATTTGCCTGATTTACCTGATGATCGGGGATTGGAGATTGGAGATTGTGAACCTTCATCAATCTCCAATCTCCAATCTCGCTAACTTACCAATGATAGCCTGCTGATATAAACTCGCTTCCTGTTCTCACGCTTCCTATTCAAGAGCAGCGCCGAATTCGAGGGTGGGCGGCTCGGTGGGGACTTGGAAGAGAGTGTGGCTGGTGCCGGTGTCGCCGTGGTCGAGAAAAACGGCCGTTTCCAGCCGAATCACCCCCGCTTCATCCACCTCCGCCGCCAGCGCATAGCTGCACGCCGCACATTCAAATATCCGCAGCCCACCCGGATAGCGCTGGGTGTTGATCGTGACTCTGTGTTGTTCCATTCTCATTGTTACCTTTTACGTTAATCCAGTCGCAGAAT
>JAGQGA010000914.1 GCA_020432595.1 Anaerolineales bacterium
TGAAAATATCGGCCAGCAGGGCTTCTTCGTCGGTGTCGGCGTTGGCGCGGCTGACCATGACGAGCGTGGCCAGATGCAGGCAGCGTTGCAGCGCCTGCGCCATCTCATTCCCCTGCCACGCCTGCTGGAAGCGGCGGGCGACTTTAGCGATGAGGGGGGCGCTGAGTTAAGCGGCCAGATTGGAGAGATAGTCGGCGGTAAAAGCGTCCATACTGTTTTCCTAAACTTATGCCACCCGGCGCGAAAGCGTCAAAAATGGGTGTTGATTTTGCAATTTTGCGGCGATCGCGCTGCGCGCGAGGGCTGGACTCCGTTACCACTGCGCCAGCCCGAACAGAGATCAGAGATCAGGATGAGATGGGGGACGACGCACCACCACCCGAAACCCGTAGTCGAGGTTGCGGTTGTCCGGACCGTCGTTGCTACGGGAGGCCGCCCGCGCGTCGATCCGATCGAAGTACCAAGACCCGCCGCGCAGGACGCGCCGCTGATCGCTTTGGTCAACGGCCGTTTCCGCCAGCTTATCCTCATCATATTTATTGAGACACCACTCAAAGACATTGCCGCTCAAATCATACAGTTCCAGCGCCTCATTCTTGCCGGAGGGGTAGATGCCAACGGCCGTTGTCTGCCCAATGCTGTCCCCTTCACCTGTGTTAGCTTTGTTCACATCAAAATCACCTTCCCAGGGGTAGAAAC
>JAGQGA010000915.1 GCA_020432595.1 Anaerolineales bacterium
TGAAATTTGCAGCACGCTCATGTCGGTACAGGGAATCAGCACGGCCTTCTGCTTCAGCCCCCGCGCCAAATTCTCCAGGGCAATAATAAACTCTTCCGTTTTGACATTTGCCCGCAAAATGCGCTCACACACATTTGTTTGGCAGCAATAATGGTCAGGGTTGGTGGCAATGCCAATCACCGGCACGCCGCGCCGCGCCAAAATGCGGGCCGTTTGCAGCCCAGTCATACAGTCTAAGCCAATGACAATTGCAGGGGGTTTCTGAATACGCACAGTGGTCACTCCAATTAACGATACAATGCTTGATTAACTAAATACCAATACAGTCGGTAATCAGTAATCGGTAATCAGTAATCGGTATAGCCTACTGATTACCGATTACCGATTACTGATTACTTTCTTCAATTACGGCAGATAAATTTTCTCTGCCTTCTTCAGTTCATCCGCATTTTGCAAGCGGAAAATTTCTTTTACGGAAACAATTTCGTTTTCGACGTTGATCAGGGACTCGTCCTTGTAAATTTGCGCCGCCGTTTCCTGCATCGCCTTAATGCTAGACCGCAGCAAATGGTTGGCCCAAATGATTAAGCTCACCCCAGCATCGGCAAACACTTGGGTTGGCGTTGCATAATACATTGTCGGCACAATCACCACCGGCCCCGTATTGTTCCACGCCTTCATAAAGGCCAAAATATCA
>JAGQGA010000916.1 GCA_020432595.1 Anaerolineales bacterium
GGGTCAACGGGCTGGCGGAAAAAATATCTACGGCCGAATCGCTCAAATATTTTTTGACGCGGCCACGCGGCAGTCAGTTGGGCGCATGGAGTTCACAGCAAAGCCATATCATCGGTTCCCGTCAGCTTTTGGAAATGAAATTTGATGAGATTCGGCGCAAATTCCAGGAGGGCGAGATACCCTTGCCTGCCTTTTGGGGCGGCTATCGCGTGGTTCCCCACCGCTTTGAGTTTTGGCAGGGGCGGGAAAATCGGCTGCATGACCGTTTTCGCTATACGTTACAGCCGGATGATTCCTGGGAGATTGCGCGGTTAGCACCGTAAGAGATTGGAGATTGGGAATTAGAGATTGGGGATTGGCACAAGCAAAGCGACCAATCCCCAATCTCTAATCTCTAATCCCTATCAACCAAAGGATAAAACTATGCCCAAGCAAATTATGACAATTGACGCCAACGAGGCGGTAGCGCGGGTGGCTCACAAGGTAAATGAAGTGATTGCCATTTACCCGATTACGCCCGCTTCTCCAATTGGCGAATGGGCGGATCAATGGTCGGCCGAGGGACAGCGCAACATTTGGGGCGATGTGCCGCAGGTGGTCGAGATGCAGTCGGAAGGGGGGGCAGCCGGCGCGGTTCATGGATCCCTCCAGGCGGGGGCGTTAACCACAACGTTCACCGCTTCCCAGGGGCTGCTGC
>JAGQGA010000917.1 GCA_020432595.1 Anaerolineales bacterium
GGAGTCACATTTGATCAATACCAAACGGGGCTGTGGATTGGCGTTGAGGATGCGAATGGGCTACAGTTGGTCAAGGATGGCACCCCCACGGGCTACGCCGAAGCCGATGCCGCCGCCATTTTTGCTGCACCCAGCTTTGTCATTCGCCTCGATCTTGGTTGCGGTGATGCCGCCACAACGATGTGGACGACTGATCTAACGCACGGCTATATCACTATTAACGCTGATTATCGGACATGAGCCATCGCTCATTTTATACCTTAGCGGGGAACTGGAGATTGGAGATTAGAGATTTTGAATCTCCAATCTCTAATCTCCAATCCCCAATCTCAATTATGCTTATTGACTATATTCTTAACAGCATCATCCTGGCCTACGGCTTCTATACCCTGTATGGCATTACCTTCAAACCCGATTTTTACTGGAACAGCCGCCGCCTAACGCGAGCGCGGAATTTGGTGGGGGACAAGACAACGGTGTGGATGTATGCCTTTGTCGGGGTTGTGATGATTGCTGTCGCCTTGTGGGCATTCTTCATTCGCGGGTAAAAGCAAATATTCACGCAAAGGCGCAAAAAGAGATGTTGCTTTGCGTCTTTGCGCCTTTGCGTGATCAAAAATCTTATTTATTATGAGCAAGCTGTGGGGCGGACGGTTTAGCCGCCAAATTGATGAACTAGTACACCATTTTAACGAAA
>JAGQGA010000918.1 GCA_020432595.1 Anaerolineales bacterium
AACGGGCCAGCGATTCCTGGTTGACAAAAACATCAATGAGGCCAGAAACGACGGAGCCAGCCAGCAAAAACGGCACGGCTTCGACAAAAATGCCCATAAAAATGGTGACAAAGGTCTGAAATTGGGCGTTTAGACTGCCCTCTCCCCGCGCCACGATGCTTATCAGCAGCCCAAGCAGCAGCAACCCGCCCAGAAGCCGCCACAAAAAAAGGGGGGGGCTGGGATGAGCGTGGTTTTCTGCTGCTTGTTTCGTCATAGTTCTCGTTGAACCTTTGAGGTCTCAAAGACCTCAAAGATTTGCCCAGCTACTAGACATGATCGGAATTAACTTTATGTCACGCAAAGGCACAAAGACGCAAAGGAAAAATGCTTGGCGACTTTGCGACTTTGCGTGAGAAATTCTTATTTCCGATAATCTCTACTGTAAACCGCCAACCAATGTCGCTACATTGGCCTGCATCATGCCGATGTAGCTGTCGGCACCGCTGCCAACGGGGCCAATGGCACCAGTGTAGAGGGTCAGAATTTGCACCGCGTCACAGGTGTCAAGTTCGTTGGCAACGGCCGTTTCCAATTGCCCACTCGCCGTCGTTTCTGCAAACAACACGCACACCCCCGCCTCCTCCATCGCCGCCACCAGTGCCACCAAATCACTGGCCGACGGCTCCGCCAGCGTGCTAGCCGCCGGGATGACCG
>JAGQGA010000091.1 GCA_020432595.1 Anaerolineales bacterium
AATCCACCACTTTGTGAAAGAAACAGCGGCGGCTTTGGGTGTTGACCCGGCTGTGGTCACCGATCTGCGTTTAGCCGTTGAGGAAGTGGTAGCCAATATCATGATGCACGGCTATCAGGATGAGGGGGGTGCGGTTGCTATTGAGATGGAGGCGGCAGCGGACAAATTGCTCATTCGGCTGCGTGATCGGGGAGTGCCTTTTGACCCCACCACCGTTGCCGCGCCAGACTTGACCAGCCCGTTGGCTGGCCGAAACCTTGGCGGAATGGGCGTTTATCTGACGCAGCAGCTTATAGATGAGGTGACATATCGTGTTACCGCAGGAGGCGAGAATGAATTAACGCTCGTAAAACAGGGCGTTTTTGATTCTTCGAAGGAGACACCATGAACAGCGGCACACCACGATGAATAAGCATCAAAGATTTCGCAGATTTCACAGATTTGTCCGTGTTCGTCCGTGTTCGTCCGTGTCCCATTTTGATAGGAGGAGAGATGCTAACCACAATTGAACGGATTCTTTTCATCATCATGGCTCTTGGGTTTGGGGGGCTGACGGCTGCTGGCTTTTATGGGATTTATACGCTTGTCAGAAACGGCCGTTCTGCCCCCCCGCTCAAAGACCTGCCCAAACGCTTAACCCAGGCATTCATTGACGTGGGGCTGCAAAAGCCAATCTTTCGCGCCCGTCCCGTTCTCAGCACCTTCCACGCCTTTATTTTCTTTGGTTTCAGCTTCTATTTTTTGGTCAATGTAACCGATGTGTTGGAAGGTTTTATACCTGGTTTTGAACTTATCTACGGTGGCGAGGCAATCTTGGGGCATTCTTCGTTTCTCGTTAACCTGTTCAACATCGTCGCTGACATACTCAGCGTGCTAACGCTAACGGGGATGATCGCCTTTCTGGTGCGCCGCTTTATGACTGACGACAGGCGGCTCAGGTTCAACGACGGCGTGCTGCTTCACCCCAAAGTTGCCAAAGGGGCGATACATCGGGATTCGCTGATCGTCGGCATCTTTATTCTCTTCCACGTTGGGTCACGCTTCACGGGGCAGGCGCTGCGCCTGGCCGAGCATGGTCGGAGCGACCCCTGGATGCCCTTTGCCAGCCTTGTGAGCAACCTTTTCCGGGGCATGTCAGCCGGGGGTCTTAATTTTGGGATTCACCTTACCTGGTGGCTGGCAATCGGGCTGATTGTCATTTTCCTACCCTATTTTATCCGCAGCAAGCACGTTCATTTGATGGTTGCACCCGTTAATTTGGGGCTGGCTAAACAGGCACCGCGTGGCACGCTCGATCCGGCCGTGCCGGCCGACAACGAAGATGCAACCCCCGGTGCTGCCACGCTGCAGGATTTGGCCTGGACGCGCTTGCTCGATGGCTATGCCTGCATCATGTGTAACCGCTGCCATGATGTTTGCCCCGCCCATTCCCAGGGTTTGGTGCTGTCGCCTTCTGCATTAGAGGTGAACAAGCGGTATCTCTTGAACGAAGAGTTTATGACGCTGGCAAGAGGCGGCCGCTCCGAGCAGCGGCTGCTGGATCGCCTGATTAGCCCCGAAGCGGTCTGGTCTTGCACCACCTGCTACGCCTGTGTGCGCGTGTGCCCCGTCGGGAATGAGCCGATGGCCGACATCATTGATATTCGGCGACGAATGATTATTGATGGGGCTGACATTGACGGCGGCATTCAATCTTCGCTGGAATCGCTGGCGAAAAATGGCAACTGGCTTGGCAAAGGGGCACGGACGCGCACGGCCTGGTCAAAAGATTTGGATTTCAAGCTCAAGGATGCCACCAAAGAACCGGTGGAGTATTTGTGGTTTGTGGGTGACACCGCCTCTTTTGATGCCCGTGTGATGCCTTTGACGCAAAAAGTGGCGACGATTTTGAACCAGGGTGAGGTAGATTTTGGCGTTTTGGGACGCTTGGAGCGTAACAGCGGCAATGACGTGCGGCGTGTGGGTGAGGAAGGGCTGTTTGAGCAGCTTGTGGAAGAGAATATGGATGCGTTTGGCAAAAGCCAGTTTAGCCAAATTGTGACCACAGACCCCCATTCGCTCAATACGCTGCGGAATGAATACCCACAGTATGGCGGCATGTGGCCGGTGCATCATTACACCAATTTGCTCTTGCAACTGGTGGAGTCGGGCAAGCTGGAGCTAAAGCAATCGCTGTCGCATTATTGGGTGACGTACCACGATCCCTGTTATTTAGGTCGCTATAACGGCGGCTATGCGGCACCGCGCAAGCTGCTGCAGCTGATGGGGGTGCAATTTACCGAAATGCCGCGTAACCAGGAGAATTCGTATTGCTGTGGCGCGGGCGGCGGTCAGATTTGGCTGGGAACGACGCCTAATGGGGAACGGCCGGCCGAAAACCGCATTCATGAAGCGTTGGCAGCGTTGGCTCCGGCGGCCGGCAGCGACAATATACCGCTCTTTGTGGTGGCCTGCCCCAAAGATGTGGTTATGTATGGAGATGCGGTTAAGACTTCAGGGAATGAAGGCAAAATTGAAGTGCGGGATATTATTGAACTGCTGGAAGAGGCGCTGGGAGAGTAACCAGTAATCAGTAACCAGTAATCAGTGAACAGTTTAAACTGATTACTGATTACCGATTACCGAATACTGATTACCGCAAATGACCGAGGATTTGACTCAACAAATCGCCGCTGGGCTGGCGGGGCGGCTGCGTTCGCTGGTGCTGGTGATTGATCGGTTAGACCGGTTGGAGTCCGGCGGCGGCGATTGGCTGGCGCGTTTTGCCGAGGATGAGTTGGCGGAAACGACGCTGGTGTTGACGCTGCGGGCGTTGGCGACGGTGGCAAACAGAGACAATTTTCGGGTGTTGGCAGCGTTGGTGGGTAGTGATTCGTTGGGGATGGGGGAGTTGATGGCGGTGACGGGAAACGGCCGTTTGCTCCTCTCCGAACGCCTCAATGACTTAGTACAAGTAGGGCTGGCCGCCCGCCTGATTGACACCGATCACGCCCAAATAACGGCCGCTGGGGTCAATATGGTGCAATTGATAGAAGAAATTAGCCGGAAAACGGCCGAGGAATTTGAGAGAAGGAGATTAAGAGATTAGGAGATTGGGGTAGAAACAATCTCCCAATCTCCCAGTCTCTTTCTTATTTGCCAAATGTTTGAAATGAACTGCCCCTACTGCAATGAAATGGGTGGATTAATTGCCACCCATCGCCATCTGGTGGATTCCCATTTAGACAAGGTAGAGACAGTTCATGAAGAGGACAGTGGGCACATGTTTTATTTGGTGCCATGCCCTTTTTGTGGTCTCAAATATCGCCACCGCGTTAAACCACGCCACCGCAACCCTGAATTTTTGCAGGAGTTTAAGGCAGAGATAGCACTTGTCGCTTTTGACCAACTTCTTTATCATGTTTTGCAAAACCATTCCGCCGATGTTGGCGTTAATTTAGCAGATTTAGAAATGGAATAAGCATAGTGACTGATGGTTAGTGGCTGGTATAAGCCACTAACCACTAACCACATTTTTGTAGGAGGAAAACATGGGAACGGCAAATAATTGTAATGTCCCTGAAGATTTATTGTATTGGGTGCGGGAGCATGTGTGGGTGCGTCCGGGTGATGATGGTGTATTGACAATTGGCATGACGGACGCAGCCCAGCATTTGGCGGGCATCATTGTGACGGCCACACCGAAAAAGGCGGGGCAAAAAGTTCGCAAGGGGCGCAGCACCGGTACGGTAGAGAGTGGCAAATGGGTCGGCCCCATCAAGGCTCCGGTGACGGGGGAAATTGTGGGTTCAAATGATGCCTTGTTGACTGACCCCAAGATTTTGAATCGTGATCCTTATGATGAGGGCTGGTTTGTGAAAATTAAGCCAGTTAATTGGGACGCGGAAAAAGATGAGTTGGTGACAGGGGCGCAAGCTGTTGCCGACTACACCGCCTTTTTGCAGGAACAAGGAATTGACTGTGGCGGTGAGTAAGTAGTAAACAGTAATCGGTAATGTCGTTTCATGACTGCTTCGCATACGGTGGCAGTTTGAACTGTTCACTGATTACTGATTACCGATTACCGATAACTGAGCCATGACTATTTACTACGGCTGTGATATTCCTGAAGATCTCTACTACCACCCTGACTATGATTCTTGGGTGCGGTTTGAGGATGATGATTGTGCGACGTTGGGTATGACGGATGTGGCGCAGACATCGGCCGGTAAGCTGCTGCAAATTCGCTTTAAGCGGCCAGGGGGAAAGTTGAAGGCGGGGCGCAGCGCGGCCACGATTGAAAGTGCGAAATGGGTTGGTCCGTTTCGCCTGCCTTTTGATGCGGAGCTGCTGGCAATCAATGAAACGGCTTTCCGCCAAGATGTGCTGATTGCCAACCGCGAACCGTATGGGGCTGGCTGGCTAATTCGGGTGCGTGTGTTGGATCCAGAGGCGGCGCGGGCGAGCTTGATTACGGGGGAAACGGCCGTTTTCCATTTCCGGCAAAAGATCGAAGCCAACGAAATTCGCTGCTACCGCTGCTACGATGAACCCGTGCCAATGAGCGACTAATGAAAATGGTTGCTGGTGGCTAGTGGCTAATACCAGCCACCAGCAACCACTTACCCAGGAGTAAAATGACAGCAATCCGCGTACTGAATATGGGTCTCATTTCACCAGTACAGTCACAAGCCATTTACCATGCTGTGGCCTACGCCATGACACCCGAATCCCCTAACACCATTATTTTGGTTGGCCCCACCGAACCATATGTTTGCATTGGCTATCATCAGGAATTAGAAAAAGAAGTTGACGTTGATTATTGCCGTCAACATGGCTTGCCGATCTATCGCCGTGAAGTTGGCGGTGGTGCGGTTTATCTGGATAAGGGACAAGTTTTTACCCAATGGGTTTTCCAGCGTCACCAACTGCCGCTGGATTTGGAAAAGCGTTTTGCCTTGTATATTGAACCCCTTGTCAACACGTATCAATCCTTGGGCATTAACGCCACCTGGCGGCCAGTAAATGATATTCATGTTGAGGGCAAAAAGATTGGCGGAACGGGTGCCGCCCAAATGGGGGATGCCGACGTGGTGGTGGGCAGCCTGATGTATGATTTCAACTTTGATTTGATGGCGCGGGTCTTAAAAGTGCCGTCGGAAAAAATGCGCGACAAAATTGTGCAGTCATTGAATGAGTACATGACAACGATGACGCGGATATTGGGGGAAACACCCGATTACGAAACGGTGAACCAAATTTATCTACAGCATGTGGCGACAGCACTGGGGGCTGAACTCGAAGTAGGGCAGCCCACGGCTGAAGAGTTGGCGCTCATGGACGATATTGAAGCGCGGTTTACGTCGGATGAGTGGCTGCACCAAAAGGGTGGGCTGCGTCAGACAGAGGCGGTCAAAATTCATGCTGATGTCTATCTCATTGAAGCGGCTCACAAAGCAAGCGGAGGTCTGATTCGGTGTACAGCCCGTTTGCGTGAAGGGCGAATTGATGATCTGACGCTTTCGGGTGATTTCACCATGCTGCCGGCCTTTGCCGTAGGCGCGTTGGAACAGGCGTTGCGGGGCGTTGCTTTGGATAAAGAGGCGGTGACAGCGCGAGTAGCGGAATTTTATTCTAGCCTCCAGGTGCAGTCGCCGGGCGTGGGTGTGGCTGATTGGGTAACGGCCGTTATGCTGCTCAAAGACAAATTGCCCGTTGAATAATGATGGCTGTAGTCCTATGATGCTTTCTTGGAAGTGATGAAATATATCACAGTGAATAACGCACATGGCTAAAAAGTGGGCACCCGATGCCATTCGCTTACTCAATTTAGGGCCAACGGCATCATGGCGAACACAGGCTGTCTACCATGCCACGGCCGAAATGATGACGGCTGATGCCCGCGACACCATCATCCTCTGCCAACCGCTAACCCCCTATCTTTGTCTCGGCTACCAGCAAATTTTTGATTCTGTGTTGGATCGCGCTGAATGTGAGCGGCAGAACTGGCCGGTGGTGCGGCGGTATCTTGGGGGTGGGACAACCTATTTAGATGCCAATCAGCTTTTGTTTCAATGTGTCTTTCATCATTCGCGTCTACCGGCCGTCATGGACGATCTCTATGCGCTGGTGCTGGCGGCACCTGTTAACACCTTGAAGCGGCTGGGGTTGAACGCCAGGCTGCGAGCCATGAAAGAGATTGAGGTTGATGGTCAGCGAATCGCGCATATTAGCGGAGGGCGGATTGGGGAAGCAACCGTGATCGTGGGCAGCTTACTTTTTGATTTTGACTACAACGCTCTGGCGCAGGCGTGGCGGGTGCCGGATGAAGTGTTTCGAGACCTGGCTTCGGCGGCTATGCGGGATCGGATTACAACCATTTGGCGCAAGTCGGGGCCGGTGAACCCGGAGCAAGTGCTGTGGATTTTGCTGGATGAATTGGCGAAGGTGCTGGGGCGGCCGATTGAGCGTGGCACACCCCAACAGGCGGAAACGCGCCATTCCCAACAGGTTGCCGAGCGCATAACCTCGGCTGAATACCTCAATTTGCACGGCGATGTGTATGAGAATAAAGTAATTCCGCCGATGAAGTCGCTAAAAATTGCGGCCGGCGTCTATATTCGAGCGGCTGAAGCCGTGCATGAAGGGACACCTGTCTATGGCAGCTTCCGGGTGCGAGAGGACGTGATTGAAGAAGCGCGGCTGCGTTCCGAACCAGCACGGGATTGGCAAGCGGTGGAAGCGGGGCTGTGCGGAGTGGCGTTTAGCGACTGGAAAGATGTTTTGGCAAAAGGTGGAGGGTAAGATGGCTGGAACAAAAGCGGTTCGCCATATCATTGCTGTGGCATCGGGCAAGGGCGGGGTGGGGAAAAGCACCTGTACTGTCAATTTGGCGGTGGCTTTGCGACGGCAAGGAGCCACGGTGGGGGTGCTGGATGCGGACATTTACGGCCCCAATTTGCCCATGATGCTGGGGGTACAGGGGCCGCCACGGGTGAAGAATGACGAAGTGCAGCCGGTGTTTGCCTATGGCCTGAAGGTGATGTCGCTGGGGTTTGTAGTCAAGCAAGATGAGCCGATTGTCTGGCGCGGCCCGCTGATTCATGGGGCGTTGGCGCAGCTTTTGAATGATGTGGCCTGGGGGGAACTGGATTATTTGCTGATTGATCTGCCGCCGGGAACGGGGGATGTGCAGCTTTCGCTGGCGCAGTTGACGGCTTTGAGTGGAGCGGTAATCGTGACCACGCCGCAGGATGTGGCCTTAGAGGATGTCTACAAAGGGATGGCTGCCTTCCAACAGCTTAAAGTACCGCTGCTAGGGGTCATAGAGAACATGAGCTTTTTTGCCTGCCCACACTGCGGTGGACGGACAGATATTTTTGCCCACGGCGGTGGGCAAAAAGCGGCGCAAAGACTGGATATTCCGTTTTTGGGGGCGGTAGCACTTGATCCGGCGATTCGGGCGGGTGGGGATGATGGGCAGCCCATAACGGCCGTTTCTCACCACTCCCCCCAGGCACAGTCGTTTGTTGAGATTGCCGAAAAGCTGGTCGAGAGGTTGGCAACGGTGCCGGTACGTTCAGAAGGGGACAGGATTCAGTTGGCCGATATTTCGGTGCGGTAAACAGCATGGAACTTCCTACTTTTGCACAGTATTTAGACTATAGAGAGCGGTTTGAGGTGTCGCGGGCGTTGGCGGCGGAGGCACTGGCCTGGGCGGAACCGCTGGCGCGGCAGGCATTGGGGGTGCATTCGCAGCGGGATAAGCTGGATATGGGGGAGGAACTGCAATATATTTTGCTGATGACAACGGCGGAGACAAATGGGGGATGGGGGGAGCTGATGCCGATGTGGTTTAAGCCATATGAACGGCCGTTACCCATCTTTGTCCTTGATAATTGGGCCATGCTCGCCTTGCTCTGGCAGCAGTGGCTGGGCGATGAGGCGGGAGAGGCTCTTCGTGTAGAGAACTTGCTAAAAATCTTTCTCGGCGGCAATTTGCTGATCCCCTTTATGCCAGATATTCAGCAGGGGGGGCATTTTTTACGTCACGGAGCGTTCACCATTTTCTTGGCAATTTTGTGGCTTGAAACAGCCGAGCGCGATGCAATTTTGGCCGCTTGTCAGCAAGGCGCAGCCCGCTTTGCTGAAGCTTATCACCTGCGTGAACAGGCTGATTTGCAGGAGTTTCTCGGCCGGATTGAGTTTGAGGCGTTTTTTGTGGCTGAGGGGAGCAAGATTGGGGGTGACGGACAGATAAAAGGTTTCTTAGGCAACAAGCTACAGTTTGAAACGTATGCGGCCTTGTTTGGTGCCCTTAGTTTTTCCATTGCTGCCCTGCACAACTTTTATGGGGTGGATTGGACGCAGTGGATTTACCAGAAGGTTAATCTGGATTATAGGTTGGCGCGTTTTGGGCTGGAAGCGTGGGCAAAATGGCTGGGAGTTCCTTTTGTTGAGCCAACGCCGGACGCAGCGGCAAACAAGCCTTTTCGGGCAGATTTGTAGAGCGGCATGATGAGTTTACCTTGCTTGTCGGTTGAGGACTTGGTGGAAGTGGCGGCGGGAAAAACGGCCGTTATTCTCGACACACGTGGCTACTTTTCCTTTGCCGCTGGGTATGTGCCAGGGACAATTGGGATTGGGCTGGATGAAAATTTCGGCCGTTATGCCAGCATGGTAGTGCCAAAAAACATGCCAATCTACCTGATTGCGATTACCGAGCAAGTTAGTGTGGCGGTGGCCGCTCTAGCTGCCGCTGACCGAAACGATGTGGTTGGCTATTTTTTGCCGACGGCCGTGGAGGATTGGGAAGATGAGGCCGATGCGCCGCTGGCCTCCATTCGGCAGTTGGCACCCAAACAGGTGGCGGCTGGCATCGCCAAAGCAGAGTACCAGCTTTTGGATGTTCGGCAACAGGAAGAATGGGAAGCCAGCCATGTTGGTGAGGCCATCCATATTCCACTCGCACAATTGTCGTCGCGGGTTCACGACGTGCCAGTTGAGAAACCGGTATTATTGCTGTGTCGTTCAGGCGGCCGTTCCCTGATTGGGGCTACCCTGTTAAAAAACGCAGGCTTTCCAGGTTCGATTATCAATTTGAAGGGAGGCGTTGATGAGTTAATCAACACCCTGAATAATGATTTCTACGATATTACCGTGTAGGTCATAGTCACAGCCAGCCAGCCCGACTACCGAGCGGAAATACAGACTGTTCACCTCTTTTAATCCCATTTGTCTCCTTGTTTAGTAAATATATAATGAAATATTCGTCTAAACGGCCGTTCCTTTGTATGCTAGAGACATGACAACCATAGGCATTTTACACCCTGGGGCGATGGGCATTTCCGTGGCGGCTACCGCCAAAAACAGCGGCCATGACGTGATTTGGGCTTCGGCGGGGCGCAGCGGGGCGACGGCGGCGCGGGCGGCCGAGCATGGGCTGCGTGATGTGGGGACGCTGGCGGCGTTGTGTGCCGAAGCGGAGGCGATTCTCAGCGTTTGCCCGCCCCACGCTGCCGAAGCGGTGGCTGACGAGGTGCTGGGGCTTGGATTTCGCGGGCTGTTGCTGGATGCCAACGCCATTGCCCCGCAGCGGGCGCGGCAAATTGGCGACAAGGTGGCGGCGGCAAACGGCCGTTTTGTAGACGGCGGCATCATTGGTGGCCCGGCGTGGAAACCCGGCACAACCTGGCTTTATTTGTCGGGGGAGGAGGCAGAAACGGCCGTTTCTTTCTTCACCGCTGGTCCGCTCGAAACCGAAGTGCTG
Organism: Anaerolineales bacterium; assembly: GCA_020432595.1. Next base: position 9,749 of record JAGQGA010000091.1, read on the forward strand.
GCCGGTGACATTGGGCAAGCGTCGGCACTGAAGATGTGTTTTGCCGCCTACAGCAAGGGGACAACGGCGCTGCTGGCTGGGATTTTGGCCGCTGCCGACACGCTGGGGGTGTGGCCGGCACTGCAAACCCAGTGGCGGCGCTATGGCTCGGATATGGCTGATGGTGCCCCGCAGGATGTGCGCCGGGTGACGGCGAAGGCGTGGCGTTTTGCCGGGGAGATGGAGGAGATTGCGGCGACGCTGGCGGCGGCGGGGGTTCCGGGTGAGTTTCATGCGGCGGCGGCGGAAATTTACGGCCGTTTGGCCTCCTTCAAAGATGCTCCTGCCGTGCCAGAATTGGCAGACGTTCTCGCGGCGCTCCGTGCGCCCCATGAGTGAGGATCAAAAAATGAGCAACCAACTCGAATTTTGGGAAAAACCAGAAGCAAAAGAGATTTATATGCTGGCTGGCTGGCGGCAGTGGGCCGATGCTGGCTCCATTTCCTCCGCCCTGCCCGAATACCTGATTGAGCGCAACGATGCCCGCCCGATTGGGGAGATTAAACCAACCGACTTTTATATGTTCCAGATTCCCGGCACCCACCACTTTTTGCGCCCGGTGGTTAAGCTGAAAAACGGCCGTCGGCAAAAGCTAGAGGTGCGGAAAAATGAATTTTACTACACCGGCGACCAGGACAAGGGGCTGGTGATTTTTCTTGGCGACGAGCCGCACATGAACGTGGAGCTATATGCCGAAGCCTTTTTTGCCGCCGCCAAGCAGTTGGGCGTTAAGCGCATTGGGGCGGTGGGTGGGGTCTATGGCTCTATGCCCTATGACAAAGAGCGCGAGGTTTCCTGCGTTTTTAGCCTGAAGCATATGAAAAAAGAGCTGGATGATTACGCCCTGCGCTTCTCCAACTATGAGGGCGGGGCGACGATTGGCTCCTATTTGCTGGATCGGGCGGAGCAGGAGGGGATGGAGTATGTGGTGATGTATGCCTTTGTTCCCGCCTACGATTTTGACGGCTCGGCGGCGATGCCCAACGGTATTCGCATTGAAAACGACTACAAGGCGTGGTACGACATCATGCGCCGCTTTAACCATATGTTTGGTATGAACCTTGATTTGTCCCACCTGCGCGAACGCAGCGATGAGTTGATTAACTTTATGGATGCCAAGATGACGGAGCTGGAGCAGGAAGCCCCCAGCCTCAAGATTCAGGAATATTTGGCGCAGCTTGACGAGCAGTTTACCGAGCATCACTTTGCGCCGCTGGGGGATGTGTGGGAGCAGGGGTTGGCGGATTTGTTTGGGGATGAGGAGTAAGGGATCGAGGATTGGAGATTAGAGAGCGAACTGTTGAGTGGTAAATTTTTTGAACCGCAGAGGACGCGGAGGGCGCAAAAGCAAGAAGAATAGAAAAACCTCTGCGCTCTTTGCGTCCCCTGCGGTGAAATCAGGAAAGAAAACATGAGTGAGAGAGCATGGTATGCCCCCAACAGCCCGGATGAGATTGCGTCTCCGGCGCTGCTGGTTTTTCCGGCGCGAGTGGAGATGAATATTCGGCATTTGATTGAGATTGCGGGGAGTGTGGAGCGGCTGCGGCCGCACGTGAAGACCCACAAGCTGCCGCAGGTGGTGGCGATGCATCAAGCGCACGGGATTGGCAAGTTAAAGTGCGCGACCATTGCCGAAGCGGAGATGTTAGCACAGTCTGGCGTAGCCGATATTTTGCTGGCGTACCAGCCGGTGGGGCCAACGCAGCAGCGGCTCATTGATTTGGCGACGGCGTATCCGGCCAGCCAGTTTGGCTGCTTGGTGGACAACGAAACCACGCTGCGCCAGTTGGCGGCGAAGCTGGCGGCGGCGAATGTGACGCTAAGGGTGTGGGTGGATGTGGATAATGGTAACGGCCGTTCTGGTATCCCCCCCAGCCCCGCCGCCGAAAACCTGGTCAAACAAATCATAGACACGGCCAACGTGGTTTTTGCCGGGCTGCATGTGTATGACGGGCAGTTTGGTGGGCTGGCGATTGATGACCGCATTGCTGCCGCCGATGCAGCATTTGCCCCGGTGCATGAGATGGTGGCGCATTTGGCGGCGGATGGGGTGGCGGTGCCAAATATTGTAGCCGGTGGGTCGCCGACGTTCCCGGTTCATGCGCGACAAACGGCCGTTGATCTCAGCCCCGGCACCTATGTTTTTTGGGATGCTGGCTATGGCACCAATTGCCCTGAGCTTCCCTTTGTTCCCGCCGCCGTGCTGCTGACCCGCGTCATCAGCAAGCCGGGCGGCAACCGGCTGTGCGTGGATTTGGGTCACAAGGCGGTGGCGGGGGAGAACCCGCTGCCCAATCGGGTGCGCTTTATCAATGCGCCAGAGGCAACCTTCATCAGCCAAAGCGAGGAGCATCTGGTGATTGAGTTGCCCAATGCCGCCGATTTTGCCGTGGGCGATGTTCTCTACGGCATTCCCTGGCACGTTTGCCCGACGGTGGCGCTGCATCAAGAGGCGGTGGTGATTGGGGAGGATGGGGCGATAAACGGCCGTTGGCCCATTGTGGCGCGTAATCGGCGGTTGACGGTTTAGCTTGGGGGTGTTTTGTTGGGGTGTGAACGGCCGTTAAGCACTTACGTACCAGCATCGACAATTTTTTGTCGATAATTTTGTAAACACGGATGGGAAAAACACAGATGATTCTACTTTCTATCCG
>JAGQGA010000919.1 GCA_020432595.1 Anaerolineales bacterium
GGCGCAAGGAACCCATTATCAGGTTGTGGAACGGGTGCGGGAATTGGTGCAGTTTGGTTATTTGAACTTTAAGGAACCTGAGAGTTACTGGATACATGGTCAGGACATTATTTTTTGTCAGAACGTTCTTATTTATTTTAAGCCTGACCATCGGCTGGAGATTGTGAAGCTGCTGATTGAGCGGCTGAACCCCGGCGGCTTTCTATTTTTGGCCCCGGCCGAAATGGTGGGGCTGCGAATGCCAGGGGTAACTTTTGTGAATGCGCCCGATACGCTGGTGTATCGAAAAACAACGGTGATTTAACAACAAGCGTCACCAGGTGTCATACCCGCTTTCGCGGGTATCCATACGCCACCCAACTGGATTCCCGCTTTCGCGGGAATGACATGCGAAAATAGTACAACAAACGCGGCTGCGGCTGCGATTTCTGGAGATTCAAGATGGCAAGACAAGTTGATCATGAGGTGCTGAGTGGGTTTATTGAAGAGGCCCAAAGCTATCTGCCAACGGTGCGGGAGGGGATTCGTCGCTTCCAGCAGGATCGGACGAAAACAGCCGATTTAGAAGATGCCCGCCGCTATGTCCACACGGTTAAGGGAGCAGCCTCGATGGTGGGGCTAAACGGGCTGAGCCACATCGCCTATTTCATGGAAGATTCGATGGAAGAGGTGGTAGGAGGCACCTTGAAGTATG
>JAGQGA010000920.1 GCA_020432595.1 Anaerolineales bacterium
CCTATCCGCCCACACCACCGGCCCCTGCCCAAACAGCTTTTCCCGCAGAGCTACCGGGTCAACGGCTGGCTCATTGCCAAAAGTGCAGCGCTGCTCCAGCACCGCCGCTAGCCCCCGGATGATCGGATAATCAAGGCTGTCCCCTTCAAAATCCCGCAGGGCATCATAGAGGGTGGCACGGGAACGGCCGTTAAACCGCGCAAACAACCCCACCAACTGCCCCGCAACCCCCAGCCAACGATAATCGGCCGGCAACCGCTGCGGCCATACTTGATTCCCCCGAATGGTTAGCCGAGGCTTGATTAAATCTCCTTTTAGCATTTTCAGTCAGTAATCGGTAATCGGTAATCGGTAATCAGTAACCGGTTGTTGGACTGATTACCGATTACTGATAACTGGTTACTGATGACCGACATGATACTTCACCCGCGAACGCCGCCGTTGTGCTGCCCCTTCGTCCACTGTTTTGCGGGCAATCACCTCATACAGCACCGCCTCGGCGTTGCCTTGCTTCCGCAGCACCCGCCCCAATCGCTGCACATATTCCCGCGCCGTGGCACTGCCGCCCAGCACCACCGCCACCTTTGCTTCTGGTACATCCACGCCCTCATTCAACACCTTCGAGGTGACGATGGCGCGATAGATACCGCTGCGAAAGCCATCCAGAATTGCCTTGCGTTCGGCGGCTTTTGT
>JAGQGA010000921.1 GCA_020432595.1 Anaerolineales bacterium
GAGGCCGTAGAAGCCGAGGTCGTCGCTGATGCCGCGCCCCAGGATGTGGGTGAGGAAGGCATCAAGGGTGCGGAGGTCTACGCTGCCGACGGCGGATGGCAGGGGGCTATGCAGGGGGAGGTAGAGCCAGAGAGAGAGGCCAAGCAGGGCGCAGCCGACCATTTTGAGGAGGGTTTGCCATTGGCGCAGGATAAACGGCCGTTGCCACACCACAAACACCGCATACGCCGGAAAGGCAAACACCGTCAACGGATGATGCGTCACCCCCAACCCCGCCGAGAGGCAGAAAATGTAGAGCCATTTGTCGGGGAAATGGGACGCGGACGAACGCGGACGAACGCGGATTGCATTTTGGTTGCTGGCCGCCCAGCGGGTGAGGAAGTAAAGATTGGCAGCGAGAAAGGTCTGCGTCACGATGTGGGGGTTGGCGTGGATGCTGTGTTGCCAATGGTTAACGGCCGTTCCCACCACCAATGCCCCAAATAATCCCGCTAGACCTCCGAGGTTTTTAGAAACCTCGGAGGTCTGAGCCGCAAACCAGCGGATGGTGCCAAAAACAAACAGCGCCGAGGCCGTTCCCGCCGTCGCCGCCAACAGGTGCATCCGCCAGGGAATGGTGCCAATGGGAACCACAAGCTGAAACAGCTTGCCCAGCAGCGTCATAAAAACATAGCCCGGCGGGTGCGCCACGC
>JAGQGA010000922.1 GCA_020432595.1 Anaerolineales bacterium
CGACCTTTACGCTTACCCCTGGGTAAGGCGCGTTCGCACCCTCATGGGGCAAGGTAGTCACTATCCCAAAGACCCCCGCGCCATTACCCCCGTCAACCAGGAAGTCCACGTCAACGAACAAGATTTGGTCAGTATGCGCCGCGCTTTACGGCAGGCAGGCTTTAAAAAAGTTAAAGTATGGCTGGACTCGCCACCGCAAAATCGGCAGGAAAGTAGCCTTATGGCGACCCTGCGCCGCATTGCCTTTGACCTTCCCCCCTTCCGCTGGTTCTTCGAGCGCGAAGTCTTCGCCGTTGCCTGGAATGGGGAACAGTAATCGGTAATCAGTAACCAGTAATCAGTGGGCAGTTATCTACTGATTACCGATTACCGATTACTGATTACTGGCGAAAGCCAGCATGTTCACCCTCCGCCGTGCTTTCCTCATCCTTCTCATTCTCCTCGCTTTTGGGCTGCGAATTTACGCCATCACTGACATCCCGCCAGGGCTGACCCACGACGAAGCCAATCATGGCCGCGAAGGGATGGAAGTGCTAGATGGCGTATACCGCTACTATTTCCCCCTCAACTATGGTAGCGAACCTATTTATAGCTATACCGTTGCAGGCAGCATGGGATTGTTGGGGGAGAATTTATTTGCGCTGCGTTATGTCAACATTGTCTTTGGTTTGCTGACCATCAGCATTAGCTAT
>JAGQGA010000923.1 GCA_020432595.1 Anaerolineales bacterium
TTGCCCTGCTCAGTGCCATCGCCCTCACCGCTTGGGATCTGATGCTTGACCCGCAAATGGTGGGGTGGGGGCTGTGGGTGTGGCAGCAGCCGGGCGGCTATTTTGGCATTCCGTGGCTCAATTTTGGCGGGTGGATCTTAACGGCCGTTCTCCTCACCACCCTCCTCCGCCCTAAACCCGTTCCCATTCGCCCCCTCCTCCTCATCTACACCCTCACCTGGTTTCTCGAAACCTTTGGCCTCGCCTTCTTTTGGGCCATGCCAGGGCCAGCGGCGATGGGTGGCGTGGTGATGGGGCTGTTTGTGTGGCAAGGTTGGAGATTAGAGATTGGAGATTGGAGATTGCGGTCTCATAATCTCCAATCTCCAATCTCTAATTAACCAATCTCATGGTTTTCATCTGGACACTCCTCACCTTCCTCCTCGGCGCACTCCCCTTTTCGGTGTGGGTTGGGCAATGGGGGCTGCGGAAGGAAATTCGTGATTATGGCGACAAAAACCCGGGGGCGACGAATGTGTTCCGGGCCGGTGGTTTTACCTGGTTTGGGCTGGCTTTGGCACTTGATGTCAGCAAAGCGGCCGTTCCTGTGGGGCTGGCCTATCAAATTTTTGGCTGGCAAGGGTGGGAAATCCTCCCCATTGCCCTGGCGGCTCCGCTCGGCCACGCCTTTTCCCCATTTTTGCAGTGGCGCG
>JAGQGA010000924.1 GCA_020432595.1 Anaerolineales bacterium
AGGCGTATCGCGCCGGGGTCAAGATTGCAATGGGGACGGATGCAGCGGTGATGCCCCACGGCACCAATTTGCGCGAATTGGGGCTGATGTGCAGCATTGGCATGTCGCCGATGGAGGCACTGGTGGCGACAACCAAGGTGGCGGCCGAATGCCTGGGTTGGGAAGACAGGCTGGGGACGGTGGAAGCGGGCAAGCTGGCTGATATTGTCATTGCCAAGACCGACCCGCTGGCCGACATTCGCTCACTGGAAAACAACGACAACATTGCCCTGGTGATGCAGGATGGGAAGGTGTTGAAGGATATTCGTGGGAAGTAGAGATTAGGGATTGGAGATTGGAGATTATGAACCTTCACCAATCTCCAATCTCCAATCCCCAGTTAACTATTTACGGCAATTTGGCCGGGGAGGGTGGTGCGCCATTCGGGGGCCACTTGCAGATTGTTGCCGTTTTCCTCAAAGGTGTTGTCCCAAATAAAATCATCAGGGTTGGTTTTCAGATAGATGCCCACTTTGTTGTGACGCAGCTTGTTTTGCACAATCTGGTTGGCATGGGCATCTTCCATTAGGTAGACACCCTGGGAGCCGCCCACAATTTCATTGTCAAAAATAAAGTTGGTGGATGATTTGATGTAAACACCCGTGTCGTTGTTATCCAGGTTGTTGTGCCAAAACTTGTTGTGATGGGCTT
>JAGQGA010000925.1 GCA_020432595.1 Anaerolineales bacterium
GGGTAATGGGTTTTGGCAAACTTTTTCAGGCTGTCGTTAAAGTTGCCCAGGTAGGGTGGGTTGGCCACCACCACCGCGTACTTCTGTGCCAGCGGCAGCGCCTGGACAATTGCCTGCCGCACCTTGCGCCGCCGCTCCTGGTCAAACAACTGCAATTGGCCGGTAGGGGCGGCACGGTTCAGGTGCTCATGCAGTTGGCGCAGTTGGCGGGCGCTCAGCATCGGCCTTAACAAAGAGCCAAAGTTATCCGCCTCTTTGAACAGCGTCAGGTCATGCCGCAGCGCCTCTTCCATGTCATTCCGAGCGGAGTCTTCGGAGAGAGGAATCTTGCTTTGAATTGGTCGTTGGTTGGTTGAGTCGAAGAGAGATTCCTCGGAGGACCTCGGAATGACATGTGTAACGAGGTTTTGCACCTCGGCCTCCAGCTCCGCCTCGCTAAACTGAATCGGGCGCAACGTCGTAATCTGCGGCATCACTCCCCGGCGGAAAAAGCGCCGGTCTTTGGCCCGCGCCTTCATCACCAGGGCAAAGGCTGCCAGGGCGGCGGCACGCTCGTCAATTTCCAGCCCCATCAAATTGTGCTGCAAAATCAGCCGGGGAATGTCGGGCGGGCTGTACCCTTCCTCTTCGTAAATGGCGTACAGTAGCTCAAAGGCATACGTCAGCATATGTGCCGAGCCTACCGCCGGA
>JAGQGA010000926.1 GCA_020432595.1 Anaerolineales bacterium
TGGCTTTTTGGCCTATACGCGCTATTTGCGCTACAAGGAAACGATTGCCCTGGCGGAGCGTGGTTTGCTGCGCCCTGCCCGCCGTTCACGCGGGCGCATTAGCCTGACGCTGCGCTGGGGGATTGTGATTTTTATTACGGGGATTGGGTTGTCTATTGGGCTGCTGATTTTAGATACCGAGGCGGTTATCGCGGGGCTGATTTCGATGTTTTTTGGCCTGTCGCTGATTGTGGTGCATTTTGCCAGCCGGGGGGAAGAGGAGGAGGACGTGGTGGAAACGGCCGTTTCCGACGACGACCCCATTCCCCCGCATAAAATGTAATCGGTAATCAGTAATCGGTAATCAGTGGACGCTACTGATGACTGTTTACCGATTACTGATGACTGTTCACTTGTCGTCCAAAATCACAATACCGGGGAGAGCCTTTCCTTCTAATAGCTCCAAACTGGCCCCACCGCCCGTGCTAACGTGAGACATTTTGTCGCTGAGACCCGCTTTGGCAACGGCCGCTGCCGAATCACCGCCGCCGATGATGACCTGCGCCCCTTGTTCGGCGGCGTGGGCCAGCAGGCGGGCAAGCTGGTTGGTTCCTTCGGCAAATTTGTCAAACTCAAATACCCCCATTGGCCCGTTCCAAATGACCAAACGTGCGCCTTGCAGTTCAGCGTTGAAACTTTCCAGGGTGT
>JAGQGA010000927.1 GCA_020432595.1 Anaerolineales bacterium
AAGCTGCACCAGCCCCTGCGACCAACTCCATAGAAAGGGGAGTTGGTTACTACTGCCAATTTGGGCAAACATCCGCTGCCCTTCGGCATCGAGTGTTTCGCCAAAGACTATCTCTAGCAGGCGCACCACCTGAGGGAGGTCTTTGCTGAGGTTTATAGGTCGCGGCCCGTTTCGAGGGCGATCTGTGGGTGCAGTTACCACCATGATAATTTTGATTTTGCCAGCATTGAATATTAGTGTTCATGGTATTCTACCCGCTTCCATCATGGTTGGTAAATAGTTGACTCAAAATCGGTAATGTCGTTTCACGACCGCTTCACGTACAGTCATCGGTAATCAGTTATCAGTAAACTGGTCACTGATTACCGGTTACTGATAACTGATTACCGGTTCCCGTCCAACGCCCGCAGCAGCATCTCCGCCTCGGCCGGAGTAATCGTGCCATTTTCCACCATCTTCAAGATTTTCAGCTTTTCTTCGGTTGAACTTGCTTTAGGTGGCTCGGGTTCAGCCTTGGGTGGAGGCGATGTGCGCCGTTCGGGGCGTGGCTGCTGGCTAACTTGTTCAGCCCGCGCCGCCGCCTGCTCCACGCGCCGAGCAATTTTTTCCGCCGCTTCCTCCGCCTTGGCCGCCGCTTGCTCGGCCTTGCGAGAAATTTTTTCCGCCATTTTCTGGCTAAATTCTGG
>JAGQGA010000928.1 GCA_020432595.1 Anaerolineales bacterium
CCTCTGGCCGAAATTGCTCACAATGAACGCTTCGGCCAGCCTTTTGGCTAACCGCACGCATCGAAAAAGGTTTCATCTGGTTTCCAGCTACTTGGGGTGGCTAACTAACGCCCACTTGCTGGTTGCCTTGGCAACCAGGGCTGTAAAAGGGGCTAACTAATGGTGTCATCTTGTGCGTTAAGGCTTGTGTTGACCCCACGTCGTCGTTTGCATGACGGGGCTGGCAAATGTGGGGAAGCAAAAAGCCGCCCATGAAGGGCGGCCACAGCGAGTTATACCGAAGAACTTAAGGAGAGGGTGATATAACTCTCACCTTGACCAGATCGTTCCAGTCGCGTTTCTCTCGTGCCAGTTTTGGGGGGAGGATTCCTTAAGTTCTTTATCCAGCCAAGATTGCAAGTATTATACCCCTTTTTGGCTGGAGCAACTACCTCCTTTTTGGCTCATTTTCGCTTCCCACTCAGCAAACAGCGGTGGCTGCACTAGCCCACGCCAGGTAATGACCAGACACGGCCGCTTTTCTACAACCACCCGCTGCACCACCAAATCGGTGTAGCTGCGTCCCTCGGCCAGCAGCACTAAGCCCAGCAGCCGCAGCAATCGCTGCCCATCGGCCTTGGTGGGTTGGCCGTTGGGCTGGGATAAGCAGAGTCGTTCGCTGTCGCTGTCAGCGGTGGCGGGGGTG
>JAGQGA010000092.1 GCA_020432595.1 Anaerolineales bacterium
GCTGTCCTGCCAAAAGCTAATGCCGCGCCCCGTGCCCACAATCAAGTTGTTGGCAATCAGCACCTCGCGCACCGCTGTATCCGTGGGCGATGAATATTTTTCGTTTGCCATGTGGATGCCGTGCGCCGGATACCCTTTATCGCGTCGGTTGTAGGCGTTGCTGGTGGTGTAGATGTGGTTGCCCTGCACCAGCACGCGGCGGGCGTTGTCCAGATAGAGGTTGACGCTGTAGTTGTCGTGCAGTTCGTTGCCTTCAATGATGACATCCTCGGCAAAAATGGCGATGATCCCTTCGCCCCAGTTGTCGTGAATGTGGTTGCGGCGGATGGTGATGCGGCGCGAGGGGGAGCCATCGGCCATTTTGTAGGTAGAAAAACCGGCTTTCCAGCCGCCTCCAGCGTTAAACGCCTCGTTTTCGTTTTCCAGCGACGCTCGCCACACTTCGTTGTCCTCAAAAACGAGGTCGCTGCCGCCGCCGCCTAGCCCGCGCTGCACGGTGTCATGCACGCGGTTGTTGCGCACTGTCACGTGGTCAGATTCGTAGACGCTCAGCCCTCGCGCCTTGGAGTTGCGAACTTCAAACCCTTCAAAGACGACGTAGCTGGCATAGCTGATTTTGATGATGCTTTCGGCATCGCCGATGTTGGCACCGGTGCCGTCAAAAACGGCCGTTTCTCCCGGATATGGCTGGATGATGATTGGCTCGTTGGCCGTGCCCTGGGCGCGAATTTCTTCCTTGGTGGCTTCATACACACCGCCCCGGACAAAGATGGTGGTGCCAGGAACGGCCGTTTCTGCCGCCCTACTTACGGTGCGAAACGGCCGTTGTTCCGTCCCATCCCCGCTGCTGTCGCTGCCGCTGGTTGCCACATAGACAGCCAACCCGCTGCCGCTGACCCCTCGCCCCAGCCAGTTGCCCAGCAGCATCCCCAACGTGATAAACCCCACACATACGGCTCCCATGATACGCTTCTTGTAGATGTGCATTTGCTGATTCCTTTCTCTTAAAAATTTGCGTTGGATCATCAACCCTGCCGACCCCACGCAACATGCACATCACTATGCGGCTCCCACCCGTTTTCCCCAATAGCCACCCAGTCCCAGAGTAGGAAACCGCTGCCATGACCCCAATACTGTTCCCCGCAAAATTCACGTCTCCTTAACAAAAACCTCCGAGGTCTCAAAGACCTCGGAGGTTTTACCTGACCCCCATACTCCGCGTGGAATCAGTTCACATTATGGTAGGGGCGGGATGGCGCGGATTGGCGCGGGGTGAACAGACAACCTTTTCTCCGCGCCGTCTCGCCCTTTCCCCTAAAAACGATCAAACGCTATAATTTAGGGCAATAGTGCTTGGAGATTAGAGATTGAAGATTGTGAAGGTTCATCAATCTCCAATCCCCAATCTCCAAAAGGAACGTGCCCATGAAACCCTGGCTCCGCTTTCTGCTTCTTGCCCTTCTCTGTTTAGCGCTGACTCTCACCAGCCGCTACTGGTTCAACCCCGTTCTGGCCGCGCTCGACACCAACACCGACCGTATTCAAGGGCTTGATGCCTTTTTGAATTTGCTGCTTGTCGGCGGTTCACTCTTGTCCGCCTATGTGGGCTGGCAGCGGCGCAAGGAGGAAGCGGCGGCCAAAACCGCCATCCACGCCGGGGATGGAGCGACGGTGATTGCTGACGGCGGCAAAAAGGCTGATGTGGTTCATGAAACCCACTACCACATGACCGCCAACCCCGCCGACCTGCTGCCCCGGCAGCGGCTAACCCCTGACCTGCGTCTCGCCACCGACACCTATCTGCGCCACGTCGTGGATCGTTATCGCTACCTTGATTTTCGCGGTATGGGGATGTCCGACCGAGTACCCTTGCAGTTAGAATTGCTCAAAATGTACGTGCCGCTCAAAGCCCGCGCCCAGCACGCCGAGGGAGAAAAACGAGGGCAGCAGCGGTTGGCCGGCCGTCATCTTAGCGACGAAGAAACCGAGGCCATTGGGCGGCTGGGCGAACCGCTGCCGCTGCTGGAACTATTGCAGCAGCACCCTGGTCTCATTATTTTGGGTGACCCCGGCGCGGGCAAAACCACCTTCCTCAAATGGCTGGCGCTTCATCTGGCGCTGGGGCGCGGTGCCGAACTCAATTTGCCCCACCGCCTGCCCATTTTGCTACCCCTGTCAGCCTATGCCAACGCCCTGGCGCAGGAAAATATCCCCTTGGAGCGGTTTATTGCCCGCTACTACGAGCAGGAGCGCGGCATCGTGTCTGATTTGGGGCCAATGTTGACCGAGGCACTGGCGGCGGGCAACGCCCTGCTGCTGCTGGATGGGCTGGATGAGGTCAAGCAGGTGGGGCGGCGGCGGGACGTGGTGAACCGGGTGGTGGACTTTTTTACCGTGCAGCGGCGGCGCGGCAACAAGTTTATTCTTACCAGTCGCATTGTGGGGTACCCCGAAGTACGCCCGGTGGTTGAAGGGCTGTTTGAATGCACGCTGCTGGATTTTGACCGCGACGACATCACCCTGTTTGTGGCGAAGTGGACGGCCGCTATTGAAGCGGTGGCGCAGGGGGAGTCGGCGGTGGCAGTGCAGAAGGCAGAGCAGGAGCAGCGGGAGCTGCTGCAGGCGGTGAACCATAACCCTGGCGTGGCGCAGTTAGCCACCAACCCGCTGCTCTTGACGGTGCTGGCATTGATGAAGCGGCAGGGGGTGGAATTGCCGGAAAAGCGGGCTGATCTCTATAACCACTACATCAACGTGCTGCTGCGGCAGTGGAATTTGGCTCGCAGCGTGGGCGACACCCCCAGCTATGCCCCCGATGTGAACCAGGTGCTGCGGCTGCTGGTGCCGCTGGCCTACTGGATGCAGCAGACCAGCCCCGGCGTGGGGCTGGTGCCAGAGCATGATTTGCGGCGAGAGCTGCAGCGGCTGCTGATCGAACGGCAGGAGCCAGAGCCTGAGCAGGTGGCTCGCGGCTTTTTAGCCGATGTGCGTGACCATGCTAGCCTGCTGCTGGAGCGAGGCGACCGGCAGTATGGCTTTATCCACCTGACTTTTCAGGAATATTTAGCGGGGGTGGCGATGGCGCGGCTGGCGCAGCAGGGGGCGGAGGCGGTGGCGCAGCAGCTATTACACCATCTGGATGATGACAACTGGCATGAGGCCAGCCTGCTGGCGTTGGGGCATTTGGGCATTGTGCAGCAGTGGGATGAGGTGGTGGGGGATGTGCTACAGAAGCTGCTGATGGCGAAGCGGCCGGAGGCGGTGCTGCTGGCGGGGGAGGGGCTGCTGGATATGGGGGCGGCGGTGGTGGCCCCGGCGGTGCAGCAGGGGGTGGTGGCGGCACTGCAAGGGGTGATGGTGGGGCGCAAGGTGCCGCCGCGCCAGCGGTTGCGGGCGGGGCTGGCGCTGGCCGACCTGGGTGACGAGGTGCCGGGGCTGGATGAGTTTGTGACGGCACCGGGCTGGGGGTTGCGTGTAGGACGTTACCCGGTGACAAATGGGCAGTTTGCCCGGTTTATGGATGCGGGTGGGTATGCGGCAGAGAATGAAGCCCGCTGGTGGAATGAGGAGGGGCTTAAGTACAAGCACCGTGGCAACTGGCAAGCACCGCGCTGGTGGGACGATAATCATTTTAACCGCAGTACCCAGCCCGTGGTAGGGGTAAGCTGGTATGAGGCTAATGCTTACTGCGGCTGGCTAATGGTACAGTTGCGGCAAGAGGGGGTGATTGCGGCAGGGGAGGTGGTACGGTTGCCAACACAGGCAGAGCGGGAGTTGGTAGCTGGGGGCGTAGATAAACGCACCTATCCCTGGGGCAATACCTTTGACCCAACCTGTGCTAATACGAAACAAAGCGACTTGGGTCAAACAACCCCGGTTCACCTCTACCCCCATGGGCAAACGCCGGAGGGGGTATGGGATTTGGCGGGTAATGTGTGGGAGTGGACGAGTGAACGGGAAGGTTGGACATATTACTTAATGGGGGGAGCATATTATAAATCAGGTAATAGTACTGGAGCAACAGTTCGCTCTGGACTCAACCCCTACTTTAGGGACGTCAACCCAGACCTCGGTTTTCGAGTTGTGGTTGTTCCCATTTCTCGCGTCTAGTTTCTGGTATACTGGATTCAGGTCTTTGCCGTTGGCAACGCTGCTTTTTTAACCAAGCCACAACATCACCATGTCATTCCCCCACTTTCGTGAGGGCAGGCTCCGCACAAGCGGGAATCCACGGCTTTTTTTGAATATGGGTAATGTCTACCGCCACCTTTACCATCAGGTCTATGACTGGGACAACCTGCTGGAAGCCTGGCACAAAGCCCGGCGCGGCAAGCGCGGTCAGCCTCCCGCCGCCACCTTTGAACACAACATCGCCGAAAACTTGCTCACCCTGCAAAGCGATTTGGCGCAAAAAAGCTACCAACCCGGCCCCTATGCCAGCTTCACCATTCACGAGCCCAAACGCCGCCTCATTTCCGCCGCCCCCTTCCGCGACCGCGTGGTTCACCACGCCCTCTGCAACATCATCGAACCCTTCTTCGACCGCCGCTTTATCCACGACAGCTACGCCAACCGGCTGGGCAAAGGCACCCACGCCGCCCTGGATCGCTGCCAACAGTTTGCCCGCCGCTACCGCTACGTCCTTGCCGCCGACGTGGTGCAATTTTTCCCCGCCATTGACCATGCCCTGCTGCGTCAAACCCTTGAGCGCGTCGTGGTTGACCCCGACATCCTCTGGCTGTGCCAAACCATTTTGGACAGCGGCCGTGGCGTTCTCAGCGAAGCGTATGATATGGTCTATTTTCCCAGCGACGACCTGTTTGCCCCCCTGCGGCCACGCGGTTTACCCATTGGCAACCTCACCAGCCAATTTTGGGCCAACGTTTATCTCTACTAGATACACTATTTGTTTAAGACTCGATGTTTTCTACACTACCGGCCGCTGCCGTTCAAACAGCAGCGTGGGCAGCACCGTGCCAATCGCCAGCGCCCCCAGCACCAACCCCGTTTTCACCGCGTTTAGCCCCGCTTGCAGCAAAAACGGGTCGCTGCCGCCCGCGCCCACAATCCCGGCTGCTTGCAGCACCCCCAGCATGGTGCCAAAAGCAAAGGTGCCGGGAATCATGGGAATGATGCCGGGGACGGTGAACAAAATGCGGGGCGTGTGCAGCCGTCGCGCCAGCAGCAGCCCGAGAAAGCCAACGGCCGTTCCCCCCACAAACGACGCTACCTCCACCGTGCTTAAGCTGCCCCAGCCGCTTGCCAACAGCCCATAGCGCACCCCATGCCCCACCGCGCCGCACAAAACCGCCCCCCACAGCGCTCGGCGCGGCACATTAAACAGCACGCCAAACCCCAGCGCCGCGATGCCTGCCCACAGCGCATCTTCGGCCAGCGTGGGTGGCGTGGCAAAGGTCGGCCACAGCGATTGAATCCCCGTGACGGCCAGTGCCAGCGACAGCCCCACGGCAATGCCCAGCGAAATCATGCCGCCGTGTACCCCCCGCGCCAGCCCAGTGATGTCGTGGGAGGAGAGCAAATCGTGGAAGGCGTTGACCAGCGGCACGCCAGGAACCAGCAGCAGCACGCTGGCAACCAGGGCGATTTGCGGCTGGCTGCCCCAGTTTAGTAAGGTGGCAAAACTGGCAAGCAGCCCGGCGACAAAGGCGGTGATAACGACCTGGGGGACAAAGTTGAAGTTGCGCTGCCGCAGCCACAGCCGCACGGCCATGCCGCCGCTGGCGGCCAGCCAGGTGGCGGCAAAAACGGGCCAGTCGCCGCCAAACAGCTTGCTAAAGGCGGCGCAGGCGAGGCCGACAAGCAGGATGAGTAGGGGGCGGGGGTAGTTTAACGGCCGTTTTCCAATCTCCTCCAACCGCGCCCGCGTTTCAAACCGATCCAGCTCCCCCGCGCTCACCTGGTAGCTCAGATCGCTTACCGCCGCCACCACCGCCATGTCTACCCCGCCAAAGCGCACCACCCGCCGCGCCTTGGTGCGGAACTCCTCGTGGCTGGTGGTGGTAATCACCACCGCATCGGGCGAAATCAGTACGTCGAGCCAGTCGCAACCCAGCCCGGTGCCCAAATGATGCACCGTTTCCTCGGTGCGCGAGGCATTGGCACCGTGCTGCAGCAATAATTGCCCCGTCCATAGCGCCAAATCCACAATGTCGCGCAGGGCTTCGGGGGAGAATTGTTGTTTGAGGGGGGTTTCGGTCATAGAGAGATTGGGGATTGGAGATTGGAGATTGAAGATTCGCCAATCTCCAATCTCTAATCGCTAATCTCGTTCCTGATACTGCGCCATCATCCGCGCTAACGGCCGTAAACTGAGCCACCATTGATTTAACGGCCGTTCCACTCCCTGCTCCGTCAGTGAGGGCACGTCGGCCACGTTGGTCGTTGCCAACTGCCCCCTTTGCAGCCCCACCACCAGTGCCGGTGCCGTTTCTGCGCCGTGCGGCTCGTCAAAAAGCTGCATGGCTCGCGTTGCCAGCCGCGTCGCCTGAATCCGGTCATAGGGCGACGGGTTGCCCCCTTGCTGCACATGCCCCAAAATCGCTTGCCGCACGTCAAACAGATCGCCCCCTTCCTTCTCCAAAACGGCGCACATAAAGGGGGTCGTGTAATAGGGGTCTACCCGTTCGCTGCGAATCAACAGCCCCAATCGTTTTCCCTGCTTGAACCCTTCGCGCAAATTGGTCACATCTGCTTCCAAATCAGCCAGCGTGACCCCCTCTTCCGGCAAATAAACCCGCTCTGCGCCGGTGGCAATGCCGCTCATCAGGGCCAAATAGCCGCAGTCATGACCCATTACCTCCACCACAAAGCAGCGCTGGCTGGCAACGGCCGATTGCTTGATTTTGTCCACATCTTCCACAATGCTGTTCAGCGCCGTGTCGGCACCAATGCTGTACTCCGTTCCCGGCAAATTGTTGTTGATGGTGGCCGGTAAACAGATGATGGGGATGTTGAAGGCGGGGTAGCTGGCTCGCTCCTTAAACAGCAAGTGCGCCCCGTTATAGGCCGTCCAGCCGCCAATTAGCAGCAGCCCGTCAATTTGATGGGCGGCCAACCGGGCGGCAATCTTGGGCAAATCTTGCGGCTTGGGGCAGTAGCGATTGGTGCCTAATTCGGCACCCCCGCGCCCCATCCAGTTGGTGACGCTCATCCACTCCATTTCGCTGATGTTGCCTTCGATGAGGCCGCGAAAGCCGTTGCGTATAGCCAGTATGGTGTGGCCTTTGTCCAGCCCCAGCCGCACCGCCACGCGAACGGCCGTATTCATTCCCGGTGCTGGCCCCCCACTGTGCATAATTGCCAGCCGTAACTGCCGCTGCTCCGGCTGTGTCTGGCGGGGCTTGGCGCGGGTCAGCGTGCGGAAGGTGCGGTACGTTTCGGCAAAGCTGCCGCCGCGCAGTGCCATTGCCGCCTCGTAATCCTGCGCCTTAATGAGTTCGGCCACCTGGTGGGTTTGCGCCACGCACGCCATCAGCGGTGCACGGGTGATGGTGTGGTCTTGAATCCCAATGAGCTGCGGTTCGCTGTCCACCGTAGCCGCCAAAATCTCCTTCACCGCTGCCTGGGCCACCATCGTGCTCATGTATCGCTCAAAGGCGCTGGGCGAGCCGCCGCGCTGAACATGCCCCAAAATGGTGACGCGGGTGTCTTCTTTAATGCGATCCTCAATCACTTTTTTAACATAGCCGCTGGTAATGGCCTTCCCGTGCCGATCCTGCGCCCCTTCAGCCACAATGACGATGCTGTTGCGCCGCCCAATCAGCCGCCCGGCACGCAGCGTATCGCACATTTTTTGCTCCCAATCATCGCTTTCCGGCGGTGATTCGGGAATGAGTACCCAGTTGGCACCAGCGGCGACGGCGCTCATCAGCGCCAAATAGCCGCAGTGCCGCCCCATGACTTCGATGACAAAGGTGCGCTGGTGGCTGGCAGCCGTGGCGTTGATCGCGTCCACGGCTTCGATGATACGGTGCAGGGCGGTGTCGGCACCAATGGTCATGTCGGTGCCAAACATGTCGTTGTCAATGGAGCCGACCAGCCCGACTAGGTGCAGAACGGGGTGGGCGTTGGCCTGTACCTGGCTGATTTTGCCCTGGGCGACCAGTTCGGCCAGCAGCCCCGGCCACTCCTGGCGGAAAATGTTGGCCCCGGTCAGGCTGCCGTCGCCACCAATGACGACGAGCCGGTCTATGTCGTGGTTGATGAGGTTGTGGGCGGCTTGCAAACGGCCGTTTCGCTCCCGAAACGCATCACACCGCGCCGAACCAATTTCCGTGCCGCCCTGCTGCAAAATCCCTCCTACCGATGACCAGGTCATCGGCTTGATAAACCCCTTTCCAGCCACCATCCCCTTATAGCCTTCGTAAATGGCAAAAACCCGCGCCCCCATGTTGAGCGCTGTGCGTACAACAGACCGCACGGCGGGGTTCATCCCCGGCGAATCGCCGCCGCTCGTCAGAACGCCAATGCTAATTGGTTGATTGTTTGTGGTCATTGTTTTCCTTCCATAAATGGCAACGGACGGGAAATTTGTACCGTCGGTCGCTACTGTCCTTCATCCATAGCTTAAGCATACTCCACGCCGCCAAATCTTCAACTGACAAATGACATGATTGTTTGCTGGACGAAAGTAGGAATTGTGGTTATTTTCGGGGAAACATGCCATTGACAAGGAGAAACAACAATGGATTACAGTGTCTGTTCTTACAGCTTCCACCGTACGTTTGACGCGGGGGAGATGGATATTTTTGGCTATATTGATTGGTGCAAAGAGGCCGGGTTTACCAAGCTGGATCCGTGGATGCGCCATTTGGAGGATGGATTCGCCGACGATGCGTTTATTGCGCGGGTGAAGGCGGCGGGGGATGCGGCCGGGCTGCCGTTTGGCTGTATTGCCGTGGATGGGGCGCATGTGTATGAAAAAACGGCCGTTGCCCGTGCCGCCAACCGCCAAAAGGCATACCGCTGGATTGATATCGCCGCCGCGCTGGGAGCCACCCAAATCCGCATTGATGCCGGTGGTCGTGGCGAAAGCTGGGGCGACATCGCCGATGTCGTGATTGAAGGGTACAACGACATCATCGCCTATGCTCGTCCGCACGGTATTGAAGTGGTGATTGAAAACCATTGGGGGCCAACCCAAGACCCCAACACCATGTACAAGCTGCTCGATGCTGTGGATGGGCTTGGCTTGCTCTTTGACTCATTCAACTGGCCGGCCGGAACCCACGAACAAGCATGGCCGCAATATGCCCCCTACGCCAGCCTGACCCACATCAAAACCTTTGCCTTCGACGAAGATGGCAACGAAGCTACCTGGGACATCCCCAAGGTGATCCGCATTTTGCGCGAAGCCGGGTACGATGGCTGCTGGGGCATCGAAGGGGAATCGCCCGACTGGGATGAAATCGAAATCGTGACCCGGACGCTGGCGTTGATAAAGCGGGAGTTGGGTGCGGTATAAAAAATGGGACGCAGATTTTCCTGATTTACCTGATTGATCTTTTCATCAGGCTAATCAGGTAAATCTGCGTCCTATTCTTCTCTTAACATCATGAGTAATAAAATACGCATTGGGGTCATTGGGACGGGGCAGATTGGCAAGCACCATCTGGACAATTACAGCAAGGTTAGCAGCGCGGAGCTGGTGGCGGTGGCCGACATCAACGGGGCGGAGGCGGAGCGGGTGGCGGCACTCCACGCCATTCCCCACGTCTACACCGATTTTCGCCAGCTTTTGGCGCGGGACGATATTGACGCGGTGGATGTCTGCCTGCATAACAACCTCCACATGCCGGTGACGGTGGCGGCGCTGGAGGCGGGCAAACACGTTTACTGCGAAAAACCGATGGCAGGGGCGTACCGCGACGCGCTGACGATGTGGGAAACGGCGCAGGCGACGGGCAAGATGTTGTCTATTCAGCTAGTGACGCTGTTTCACAACAACATGAAGGCGGCGCGGGCGTTGATTGACGCGGGGCAGCTTGGCCGGATTTACCACGCCCGTTCCACGGGGTACCGGCGGCGTGGACGGCCGTTTGTGGATGGCTACGGCAGCGCGACCTTTGTGCAAAAGGAGCAGTCGTCGGGCGGGGCGATGTATGACATGGGCGTTTACCATATCGCCACGATGCTCTACCTGCTGGACAACCCGGAGGTGGTGCGGATTTCGGGGCAGGTGTATCAGGAAACGGCCGTTGATCCCGAACGCTTCGCCCGCAGTGGCTACAACGTCGAAGAGCTAGGGCTGGGCTTGGTTCGCTTTGCCGGTGGGCTGACGATGGACATCATCGAGGCGTGGGCGGTGCATATGAACCCGTTTGAAGGCAGCAGCCTGTTTGGCAGCGAAGGGGGCATTCGGCTGGAGCCGTTTGGCTTTTACCGCAGCCTGGGCGACCTTGACCTGGACACCACGGTGAACCTCAACGGCTACGACTGGCGGCTCCACACGGTGCGCGAAAATGGCGATGCCTACGATGAACCACAGGCGCACTGGGTGGCAGCGCTGCAAGGGCGTGTGCCGCTGCTGCCCACGGCCGAACTCGCCCTCAACACCATGCTCATCTCCGAAGGCATCTATCTGTCGGCGCAGCTAGGGCGGGAAGTGACGGCGGCGGAGGTGTTGGCGGGGTCGGTTTCGACGGCGATTAGGGTGTAGTGGGGTGTGGGGAGTGGGGAGTAGGGTGTATTTACGCCCTACTCCCTACGCTTCTCTCTTATGGCACTGGCGTATTGGTCGCCGTGGGTGGGATGGGGGTGTTGGTGGCCGTTGGCGGAATTGGGGTGGCCGTGTTGGTGGGTGTTGGGGGAACGGGTGTAGCCGTGTAAGTTGCCGTTGGCGGTACGGGCGTGGCCGTATGCGTTGGGGTGGGCGGGATGGAGGTGGCGGTGTTGGTGGGGGTGGGGGGAACGGCCGTTCCTGTAGCCGTAGCCGTTGCTGTAGGAGACGAAGTAGCCGTCACCGTACCCGTAGCCGTGGGGAGTGGGGTGGCGGTGGCAGTGGGGAAGGGCGTGGCCGTCACTGTACCGGTTGCCGTGGCGGTGGCGAATGGGGTTGCTGTAGCTGTGGGCGGCACATTGGTCGCGGCCGGGCGCGGCGTGTTGGATGGCTCAGGTTTTGCGGTGTTGGTGGCTGTAGGCGGTACATTAGTAGCGGTAGGCAGTACGGCCAGCGGCGGTAAATAAATTTGTTTGCCGGCCACCAAATAGCTGCTGCTGAGGCAGTTGGCGTTCATGACGGCAAAGACAGTGGTGCCCCGGCTGCTTGCTAATGAGAACATGGTGTCACCCGCCTGCACCGTGTAGCGCGTCCACCAATTAGGCGGGCCGCAGGGGATGCGCTGCGGTGGCGTGGTGGGCAGGTACAGGGTGGTGCCGCTGTAAAGGGGCATGTTTTCGCCCAGACAGTTGGCCTGGCGCACTTCGTTAACGGTGGCTCCGGCGTTGAGCGCCAGGGCAAAGAGGGTGTCGCCAGGGCGCACCACATAAGCCACCCAGCCGGCCGGAATTTGACCGCAAGTAGGCAGCATGGCAACGGCCGTTGGCGTTTGCGGCACCGAGCCATCGGGCGTGGTGGTGGGGCTGGCGGGGAGCGGGGTGGCCGTTTCCGTGGGCAGGGCAATGGTGGGGAAGGGGGTAGCGGTGGGGGTGTCGCCTAGGCTGCCGATGATCGGCAGCAGGGTGACGGGGAAAAAGGATTCCTGCGGCAGGCCGTCGTGGACAAACAGGGTGTCTAGCTGCGCCATAAACAGCCCCATCAGCACCGTCAGGATGACGCTGCCGGTGAGAATGAGGTTGGTCGGCCATTTGCCGCGACTTTTTTCCGTTACAACTGGGTCGTTTTTCATGCGCTGCCGTTTAGGTGTCCGTTGGCTGACAGGGGAAAGAGCACCGAGAAGGTGCTGCCAACGCCGGGTTCGGTGTCTACCCAAATGCGACCGCCGTTGTTTTCAATCAGCGATTGGGTGACGGCCAGACCCGCGCCAGTATCGCCAAGACCGCTAATGAGCGGTTCGTGGCTGTGCTGCTGGGGCATAAAGGCGCGGGACAAATCGGCCACGGGAATGCCGCCGCCGCTGTCGCTGACTTCCAGATGGATAAATTCGAGCTTTTCCTGATGGCCGCTACTGCTGGGGGTGTAGATGGCGTTGGCTTCGGCGCGGATGCCCACATGACCGCTTTTGCCCGATGAGCGGCAGGCGTTGTCAAGCAGGTTGGCGACGATTTGGTGCAGGGCGTGGGGGCTGATGGGAAGCTGGGGCAGGTTGTCGTCCACGTGCAGGTCGAGCCGAAGCTGGCTGTCACGGATTTGGGTGATGAGGCTGGAAACGGCCGTTTCCACCGCTGTCCGCACATCTGCTTGCTCCACCTGAGGCAGCGGTGCCGGTTCCGCCACCCTCATCAGTTGAATAA
>JAGQGA010000929.1 GCA_020432595.1 Anaerolineales bacterium
GTGGCGGTTTCGGCAGCGGTGGTGGGGTCAGGGGTGGGCAGGGTGTCGCTAAAAACGGCCGTTATTGTCGGAATCGGTGTTACGGTGGGCAGCGTAAACGTGGTTGTTGGTTCGGGTGCCACCGTAAACACCACCGGCGGCTTCATTGGCTGCGCCAGCGTGGGCGAGGCCACGGCGGTGGCAGTTGGCGGTTCGTTTTGGGCAATGGCGCTGGCGGGTGTGGTGGGCTGGCAGCCAGCCAGCAGCAGCATTGCCAACAATAGACCGAAGCTTAGGGTTTGGGGCAAACCAATTCTATTTAACCGTAGAGCGTACCGTTCATGAACCCTACTCTTGCTCTGCGTCCTCTGCGAACTTTGCGGTTCAAATTCTGACAAGTCAACAGCACCGAGTGCCGTTCTGGGGTGTTGAGGATGGGGTGCCACGGCTTTAAAAGACTCCTCGCTGCTGGGCGGTGGCTAAAACGGCCGTTACTGCGTCATCCACATCTTTTTCCAACCGCACAATTTCGGCTTCCCAAGCCGCAGTCACCATTTTGTCGGCCATGTTTTTGCTGTTGGTGCGAATGTTTAAACCAGAGGCACGAACGGCCGTTTGTGCCAGCAACGCCCCAACCGCCGCATCCGTCACGGCATTGATGTTGCCCATTTCTACAATGTCCTTGGCTAAATGAGCCACGCGGCGA
>JAGQGA010000930.1 GCA_020432595.1 Anaerolineales bacterium
TGCCGCGTCAATTCCGGCAGCATCACCTTCAGTGCCACCTGCCTGTCCAGCCCCACGTCCCGCGCCAAATACACCTCGGCCATGCCGCCGCTGGCGATGAACGCTTCGATGAGATATTGGTCAATTTTTTGGCCGACTAAATTCATAGGCTGCTTCTTGGATACGATTTTTATTGACGTATATTTTATCGGAATTAGGAAATTTGACAGGATTTGCAAGATTCACAGGATTGCTTTCATCCTGAAAATGTTCTGAAAATGGGACACGGATTAAACGGATCATACGGATCAAAGCAAAAATCCGTTCAATCCGCGTCATCCGTGTCCTTGTTCATTCTTTGTGGTGGGCTGTTGCCCATGTTTAACTCCTGTGAACCCTGTCTGAAAAATTATTTCCGAAGGGGTGTACCCGAAAGAAGTTCAACTTCTCGCAGAAGTTGAACTTCTAATAATCAACCTTGAGGAGGTAGGGGGTGGTGTTGTTAAAGCCGCTGGTGGTGGCGATGTAGATGTAGTAGGTTCCGGCTGCGCCAGTGTAATCAAGGTGATAGGGCGGGGCAGTGGCGTAGGCGACGCGGTTGCTGGTGGATTGGTGGAAAAGCTGTAGCTGACCGATGTTGGGGTAGTTTTGCAGGTCAACGACAATACGACCGGGTTGATTGAGGTGGATGAAGAAGTAGTCTTTG
>JAGQGA010000931.1 GCA_020432595.1 Anaerolineales bacterium
TGAGGGTGGTTTCCTGCCAACTGTTGTCGCTGACGCCTGCTGCTTCGATGCCCAGGCTGTTGCTCTCGTTGGCGAAGAGGCGCAGCGTGGCGCTGCTCACGTTGCTGATTCCTGATACATCAAAGCGTAGATAGCTGTTGATTTCGGGGGAGCCATCGGTTGCCAGTACGGTGAGGGGAAAAACGCTGTCGGGCCGATTGCTGAGTACAGCGCCATCGGCCACCGGGGTAAAGATGGTGCCGCCACCGGGATTGGGCGTTGCCGTGGGTGTTACCGGCGTCGCGGTCGGCGTCGCACCGGGATCGGTGATGGTCATGAAAACGGTGGCGCTGTCTGTGCCGCCGTTGCCATCGCTGATGGTGTAGGTGAAGCTGTCTGACGTGGTGGCGGAGCCATTGTGGGTGTAGGTGACAGTCGTGCCATTGGTGCTGACTGCGCCGCTGCTGCCCTGGGAAACGGCCGTTACCATCAATGTCTGGTTATTGGCGTCACTGTCATTGGCCAGCACGTTGATCTGTACCGAGCCGCCTCTGGTGATGCTGGCGCTGTCATTGTTGGCCACGGGGGGAATGTTGCCCTGTCCGCCGGGGATAATGTAGCTGTAGGCCACATCCAGATTGCTAAAGCCGCCCTGCGATTCGCCATTCAAAAAGGCGCGCACATATTCGATATTGGCCGAGGTGGG
>JAGQGA010000932.1 GCA_020432595.1 Anaerolineales bacterium
CCACAGGTTGTCGGGGCCAAAATTGGGCGAAAAGCCGTTCAACCCCACCAAGCCCCCGCTGCTGCGGCCAAACATCAGCCCAAACCCCATTACCCAAAACAGCATGGTGGAAATGGCGACATCGGCCAAGTTTTTGATGGCGACGTTGATGTTGTTTTTGCTGCGAGTTAGGCCGGTTTCTAAACAGAGGAAGCCGGCTTGCATCAAAAAGACAAGCGCGGCGCTAATTGTTACCCATAAAAGATCTGTAATCGGTTTTTCGACCATAAGCGTGTGAGCAGCTCCTGCTTTACCAATACATTTGCCGGGGAGTCGGTAATCAGTAACCAGTAACCAGTAATCAGTTGGCTTTACTGATTACCGTGCGCGAAGCGGTCGTGTAACGACATTACCGATTGCTGATTACTTCAAATGCGGGACAGTATAACACAGGGGAATGGGGGCTGATTGACGCTTGTTTAACTTTTACGAAATCTTCACCGGCTGTAAAGCCCGCCACAGCATCCCTTCCTGGCGCACGCCGCGCCGATCTAGTTCGCTGGTGGCGAGGAGGATGCCGCCGCGACAGCGATTGGTGAGGCCGCGCACGATGCGGCTGAGGAGTTCGTTGCGGATGAGAAAATCTTCGTCCATCGTCCACGGCTGGCTGGCATCATAGCTTTGAGCGAGGACGAAGGCGTTGCTG
>JAGQGA010000933.1 GCA_020432595.1 Anaerolineales bacterium
TACACCGTTGGTGTCATCTTCTACGCCTGGCAAAAGCTGCCCTTTAACCACGCCATCTGGCATTTGTTTGTTCTGGGCGGCAGCATGTGCCACTTTTTTGCCATCCTCTTTCACGTTCTCCCCGGCGCATAACTTAATACGCCCCCCTTAACCCGTGATTTGCTCTCCTCGCCGCAGCCTGCTCTTTTTCCCTGGCAACAAACCAACGCTGTATGATAAAGCGGCGCAAGCAGGTGCCGACATGATCACGGCCGATTTGGAAGATGCGGTTGCCCCAACCGACAAAGAGACAGCGCGGCAGCAAATGATGGCGTTCTTTGCCACAATGGGACGCGGACAAACACAGACAAACGCGGACGAAGCTGGGGAGGCGGTGGCTGCACCTGAACCTATTCTTCGCATCAATAGCATTCGCACGGCTGAGGGGCTGGCTGATTTGCAAGCTGTGTTGGCAGCTTCCACGCCACCACCCGCCCTCATGCTGCCCAAGGTCAAAAGTGCTGATGAAATTCGGCTATATGATGACCTGCTTGCCCCTCACCCCCACATCCAATTGCACGTGATTATCGAAACCAATGAGGGGCTGGAAGATTGCTACGCCATTGCCCGCGCCAGCCAGCGGGTGGCATCGCTGCTTTTTGGCGGGGTGGACTTGGCGGCCGATTTACGGCTGGAAGCGAATTG
>JAGQGA010000934.1 GCA_020432595.1 Anaerolineales bacterium
ACATTGGCGTTTGGTTTGCCGTGGAGCAGTTGGGCGGCCATCCGCACCAAGTCCCGGAAATTTACGCCAAATGTTCCCCCATCACCTACGCCCACCGCTGTACCACGCCCACGCTGCTGGTGCAGGGTGAGCATGATTGGCGCTGCCCAGCGGAGCAGGGTGAGCAGTTTTATAATGTGTTGAAAGCCAACGGCTGCGTGGCCGAGATGGTGCGCTTGCCGAATGCGGCGCACGGTGGGGCGATTGAAGGCTCCCCGGCCAACCGCCGGGCGCAGAATGAGGCGCTGCTGGAGTGGATGCAGCGGTTTTTGGTAATCGGTAATCAGTAATCAGTTATCAGTGACGGTAAAACTGATTACCGATGACCGATTACTGATTACTGGAAAAATGGAGTTGATATGTCAGCAGAAGCACGTGTGAAAGAGTTGGGAATTGAGATTCCGGCGGTGCCGGGGGCGGCCGGTAACTACGTCCATGCGGTTCGGACGGGGAATTTGCTCTTCTTGTCGGGTAAGGGGCCGAAGGGTTCGACCGGCAAGGTGGGGGCGGATGTGGCTTGGGAAGATGCGTACCAGGATGCCCGCGAGGTGGGGTTGTATTTGGTGGCTGTGATGCGCGAATACTTGGGCAGTTTGGACAAGGTGGTGCGGATTGTGAAGGTGCTGGGGATGGTCAACGCCGTGC
>JAGQGA010000935.1 GCA_020432595.1 Anaerolineales bacterium
ATCTATTGGGTGAAGGGCGGCAAAGTTGGGCGGGGTTGGCGTTTGGGTTGGAAAACGGCCGTTTTCTCCTCGCCCCCTGGTTTGACCAAATCGAACAATATGTTTACGATGACAGCCTGCTGGTCAACGAAGTAGAGCCGCTGGTGGCCTATATGTTCTCCACCATTGCCTCCCAAGCCGTGGATCAATCGCAGAATGTGGAAAAACTGCGGCGTTATTTGACGCAGCGGCTGGCCGATGAGGGAGTCATCCACATTACCAAATCTACTGGCCTTTTTGTGGCACATAAAGTGGGGTGTTTTCCGGTTCCATAGGGGGTGCAAGAAAAATGGAGATTGGAGATTGTAAACCTTCATCAATCTCCAATCTCCAATCCCTCACTCTGAGGGGGTGGGGCAGGGGAGCGTGGGAGAGCAGGTGGTCGCATTAAGCAACGGCCGTAAATGAGCCTCGATTTCTGCCAAAACCAGTGTTAAATCAGTATAGATGGGCCAGCGGCGAGCCGTGCCGTCTCGGCTGCTGGTTAGCACGAATTGGCCTTGGGGGTCAAAAACAGCACTTTCCACCACATCCTGATGCCCATCCAGCCGCAGCAGCGGCTCCCCAGCACTATTCCACAATCTAGCCGTTCCATCGCGGCTGGCCGTCACGATCAGGTTGCCATCCTGGCTAAACTGCGCCGA
>JAGQGA010000936.1 GCA_020432595.1 Anaerolineales bacterium
CTCCTTGCCCTGCGCCACCAAGTCAAGCACCCGCGCATTCATGATGTTGAGCTGCATCTCAGGATGCCCCAGGCCGTTGGTCGTGCGTGAACTGCCTCGCGTGCGCCAGTTGTCGCCCACCAGCCCTTCGGCTAAATCCAGCTCACCCTCGTCTAAAATTTCCCGTTCCTCCACCTCTGGCCGCCGCACAATCATCTCCACCGTGCCCAAATCCTGCGGCGAGGTAAGCAGCGAATCCCATGCTGCCTCTAGCTCAGCCATCGTCAACTTCCTTGCCTCTAACAAATCTGTAGCCATCATCATAACCTCCATGATGAGAGATTGGAGATTGGAGATTATGAACCTTCACCAATCTCCAATCTCTAATCTCTACGTCATCAACACCTGCCTGCTCATGTTTTTAGCGGTACCCCCAGCCGCGCCGCTGCCGCTTCCGCATCGCGGCGCAGACGGCGACCTCGTTCGGCATCGCCGTGAACCGTTTCATATGCAGCCCAGGCCAGCAGCAGGGCGACACGGGCGTGGTTGCTGCCGCGCTTGACATCGCGCAAAAGCTGCCACCCTTGGGCAAAACAGCCGGCCGGATCATACGTCACGCCATCCACTAGCATCGTTTGACGGCCGGCTGGAGCCTGCGCCCCAATTTCCCCCAAAAGCTGCCAAACGGCCGTTTGTTCCAACAC
>JAGQGA010000937.1 GCA_020432595.1 Anaerolineales bacterium
TACCAAGACGACAACCTCGTCATCTCCCTCCAAGATGACATCCTCAGCGCCCAGCACATTCACAAAATCGTCCATGACATCTACCGCCAAGCCCGCGCCGCTGGACTCAGTGAAAACGACCTCGTAGCCGACATCACCGGCGGCTTCCGCAGCCTCCCCCTCGGCATGACCCTCGCCTGCCTGGACAAGGAGCGCATCATCCAATTTGTCGGCACCGCCTACGACGAAAACGGCCGTCCCACCGGCGACCTCTTTCCCATCCTCTTCACCTTTGAAGTCGAATTAGATCAATAACCAATAACCAATAACCGTATGCAAAGCAGTCGTGAAACGACATTACCGATTACTGATTACCGATTACTAATTACCGATTACCAATTACCACCTATGACTCCAATCCCCCTCCCCCCCCTCACAGCCCACCGCTACCAATTCGAGCTAACCCTGCACCAAAACGCCCATCTGCCCACCTATCTAGGCGCCATGCTGCGCGGCGGCTTCGGCCTCACCTTCAAACGCTTCGTCTGCATGCAACCCCAGCTAGAACAATGCGACGGCTGCCTCCTGCTCCACACCTGCGCCTATCCCGCCGTCTTCCAGCCCGTCCCCCCGCCAAACGCCACCGTCCTCTCTACCCACGACCGCATTCCCGTCCCCTACATCCTCGAACCCCCGCCCCCTCG
>JAGQGA010000938.1 GCA_020432595.1 Anaerolineales bacterium
CCAACTTTCGTCGATGGCTGTGCTGGTGAGTGTGGGATCGTTGCCGGTGATGGGCGTGCCGTCTGGGAAACGGCCGTTGCCGCAGTTCCAGTTGCCATCAAACGCCTGCTGGTTGGGATAAATTGATTGCGGAAAGCCACAATCGCGATCGTTGGTCAGGCGGCGATTGGGCGTCCAGCCAATCAGCGGCATGGTGACGATGGAGCGGGTGCCGGTGCTGTTGTTGGCCTGCACAAACTCGTCTAGACCTGTGACGGTGAGATCGTTATCCCCGTCCGGCACGTTCATGAAAAACCAGTCGCTGGCCCGGTTGGAGACGTCAATTTTCCAGTTGTAGCGCGTGGTGGCGTTGCCGCCCCAGCGGCTGACCGGCAAGCCAACTTCGTTGGCAAAGGTGTTGTCGGCGAAGTTGATGCCGTAAATATCGGGGCTGATAGTGTGGGAAACGGTGGTGGTGTCGATGGTGAGGGTGGGGCCGGTGCCGGGCGGGACGGGGGTACCGCCGCCGTCGGCCTGGACTAACTGGATGTCGTCGAGGTAGTAAACTGGCTGGGATGCCCCTGAGGCTTCTTGCAGGACGATGCCGGTTACGGTGCCGTTAGACAGGCCCAGATCGCTCATGGAAACTTCAACCTGGGTCCAGCTGTTGGCGGTGGTGGTGACGGCAACGGGCGATTCAATAA